>JAACEL010000635.1 GCA_011682535.1 Nitrospiraceae bacterium
TTCTCGATGCCCGGAGATCCGAGGTAATGGCCTTCGGGAGTGATGACTGCGTAGCGTCGATCAGGCAAGCAGAGAATAGTGCGGAAGATTCGGTCGTCTTGCAGCCCGACCAGGCGTGCGAGACGATAGGACGGCTCCCGGATCGCGATTCTCGCCCCAGGCGAAAGGACTGCACGCCAGGGCATCGTCCGCAACAGCGTACCAGCACGTGTATTCCAAATGCCAAGAGCCGACAAGCTACTGGATGCCAGCCTGCTTCCGTCGTCGGACCATTGCAAAGAATATCCGGCAGGGCCATTGTAGTTCTCCGCCAAGTCACCCGATTCGACGTCGAAAAGCTGGATGCTTTCTTCGGCCCCGCTTGCCAAAGTCTTGCCGTCCGGCGACCAGGCAAGGGTCTTGATGGGCATGGAAAGGCTCGCAAGGGTCTTTGCAACTCGCCCGGTCTCCTTGTCAACCAGTTGCAGACCTTGATTCGAGGTGACGGCCAGGAGTCGACCGTCGGGCGACCAGGCTAGCCCAACTTCGCCAGTTGTGTCACAGAATCGCGATTTCTGGTTTTTTTTGAGGCGGTTTGAGCGAGTTTTTTGACGTAAGTCGTTGTGTATCGGTTGGGCGTTGGCGTCTGACTCGTTCGATCGCCGTGTAGTGAAGACCTTTGGTGTTGTTTGGCGTGTCTTGGCCGTTAGAATTCGGGCATGTTCATTCGCCCTTACTATCGCAAGAAGGACGGTAAACGACACGCCTATTGGGCGTTGGTCGAGTCGTATCGAACCGAACGAGGACCGCGACAGCGGGTGGTCGCCTACTTGGGGCAACTCGACGAGAAGGGACGACTCGGCGTGAAACGGGCGGCCGAGGGCAGGCAATCGCGGCAGAAGAAACTAATCGACGACGTGAAGCCCGAGTGGGTCGAAGTCGACGCGTCGCGTGTGCGGGTCGAGAACCAATTGAACTTCGGCGGCCCTTGGCTTGCCCTGCAACTGATCCGCCGCTTGGGACTGCACGATTTCCTTCGGCAGACGATTCCTGGGGGCAAGGAGGATGTGCCTTGGTCGCTGATGGCCTTGGTACTGGTGATCTGCCGATTGTGTCATCCGTCGAGCGAACTGAACATCGCCGAGCACTACTACCGACAAGGGGCGTTGGCCGATCTACTGGGAATCCCGGCCGCCAAGGTCAACGAACAACGGCTCTACCGCTCGTTGGACATCCTATTACCGCATAAGGAGGCGTTGGAAGCCTTCCTGAAGAACCGGCTGGGCGAGTTGTTCGATCTGGAGTACGACCTACTTCTGTACGACGTCACCAGCACCTATTTCGAAGGCGAAGCCAAGGCCAATCCGATGGCCCAGCGAGGATACTCACGTGATCATCGAGGGGACTGCAAGCAGGTATGCATCGGCCTGGTCGTGTCGAAGTGCGGCATGCCGTTGGGATACGAGGTATTCGCCGGCAACCGCAACGACGTGACCACGCTCGAAGAAATCGTCGAGACGATGGAACGCCGTTACGGCAAGGCCGATCGCATTTGGGTCGGCGACCGCGGCATGGTATCGCGGCAAAACATCGAGTTTCTCCGGGAGGGAAATCGTCGCTACATCATGGGCACGCCGAAGAGCATGCTCAAACAGTTCGAGCGGGAACTGCTGGCCGAAGATTGGAAATCGATTCGTCAGGGCCTGGAAGTGAAGCTCTGCCCCACGCCCGACGGCGAAGAAACCTTTATCCTCTGCCGCAGCCGCGATCGCCGCGAGAAGGAAAAGGCAATGCACGGGCGATTCGAGGTGCGAATCGAAGAGGGGCTGAAGAAGATCGAGGCGAGTTGCCGCCGGAAGAAGTGGAAGCCGACCACCATCGCCCAGCGGGTAGGCAAGCTGATGGGCCGCAACAGCCGGGCGGCCGGACTGTTCGATGTCGACGTGAAGGAAGGACCGGATGGCCGTGCAGAACTCGTATGGCGGAAGGTCGACGCCTGGCGCGATTGGGCCGAACTCAGCGAAGGCTGCTACCTGCTACGCAGCAACGTGACGGATTGGAGTGCCGAGGACCTTTGGCGGGCCTACATCCAACTGACCGAAGCGGAGGCCGCCTTTCGCATCCACAAGAGCGATTTGCGGATCCGGCCGATTTGGCATCAGCGCGAGGATCGCGTGCTGGCCCACATCCTCGTTTGTTTCCTGGCCTACGTGCTTTGGAAGACCTCGGCCGGAATGTGCCGTGCTACCGGCTTGGGTGACGAGCCCCGCCGCGTGTTTGACGAATTGGACAAGATCAGCCTCGTCGACGTCGTGCTACCCACCCGCACCGGGACCGAGCTGCGCCGCCGCTGCATCACTCGCCCCACCGATCACCAAACCATCCTGCTGCAACACCTCGGTCTGAACCTCCCCAAGAACATCAAAATGAACCCCATGTAGTGAAGACTTTCGAGAACCGACCCTTACGCCACAAGGACTTACGTCGACGACTGGCAAAGTTGGGCTAGTGGTCTGTCCACTTTGAGTTTACTAGTTGAAAACAGCGGTTGGGAGCCGCAGTTTTCGGTTTTCATCAGTCTGAAGGAAGGCTGGGTATGGCCGCCTTGACTTTCGACGCGCGTC
>JAACEL010000636.1 GCA_011682535.1 Nitrospiraceae bacterium
GCTTGCTCGATATGGTGTAGGACGTCAACGCAGTACACCGTGTCGAACGTCGCCGGCTGGAACGGGAAGCTCCCGCGTGCGTCGGCGACGACGGTGTTGAGCCCCGCCTCGCGGGCCAGGGCCGCACACTTCGGCGAGATATCGAAGCCCGTTACGGAGTCCGCTTCGAACCGGTGCGCGATGGTGCCGTCTCCGCAGCCCACGTCGAGCACCCGTCCCTTCTCCGGTACGAGGGCATCGATGAGATTCAACGCTTTGGAGTCATAGGCGTAGAGACACGATCTAGATGCCAAGTGATTAAACAACGCGCCTTGATCGTGCTGGCGTTCAATCAGGGGCGCCGTCGGCCGGGAACGCCGCAGGCTTCCGGCGGTCAGGCCGAAGCAGCTCCAGAGCAGCACGTTCGACATGGTAACACTGATTCCGACGCTGGCCGCGAGCACCGCCTCCGGAATTCCCGCGAGCTTGTGCAGCAGGAACGCCGCGGCGAAGTACGGCACGCCCGACGCGTTCGGCATGAAGGGCACGGCCGCCGCGATACCATGCGCGCACTGAACCGTGGCCAGCATGGCGAACGATACCTTGTACCCGAAGCACAGATACAACAGCATCGCCGTCAGAATGTCGTTGCAGGTGGCGACCAGCGTGATGGCGGACGCCAGCGGCACCTTCTTGCCAAACGTGAAGATCTCGTCACTCACCGCCGCGATCATCATGGCCACCCGGTGCGGCAGCGACTGTTCCCCGGTCTTGCTCGCGACCCACAGAAACCACCGGCGCCGCGTCAGGACGTAGAACGGGGCAATCACCAGCACAAGGACGGCCGCCAGGAAAGTCGCGATGATCCCCGGCTGGGGCAGCCCCAACGCCATCAGTCCGAAGATGCCGAGACCCAGCGTGGCCGCCGTTTCGAGCAGCCGGTCCAATGCGATCCAGGCGCCCATCCGCGGCGTCCGGTGTTCGGGCAGCATCAGCGGGGCCAACTCGCCCAATCGCCCCGGCGACAAGCCGCCGCCCACCTTCGACAGGAACAGCAGGCCCACCGCGTTCTGGCCGCGCCCCAGCACCAGCCACCATTTCAACGCCCGAACCAGAAAGGCGTTCACCATCGACGCGACGAACAAAGCGAAGTAGACCGGATTGACCGACAGGAGGGCGCCGCCGATCTGGCCCCACCCGATGTACCACACGACCCCGACGTACAGCGCCACCCCCATCAGCCAGAGAAAGCGTCTGCGTTTCTTGCCGCCGCCCAGCAGCCCCCCCGCCGTGAGCGATTCCTGCGGGCTCTCGCTCACGATTGCGCTTTCCGGCCCACGTACATCAGCGCGTGTCCACGGAATTTCATCAGGAATCGGTGTACCCGCTCCGGGAACAGGTTGCCCGCGACAAACAGGTTGTGGTTGTAGGGGATCAGGTCGAGCGTCTCCATGGCGTGTGTCTCGAACAGGAAACGAAGGGATTTTTCGTTGAACGGCCGCTTGTGCGTGACGTCGTCCCAGAACCGGAACTTGTACTTCCTGATGTCCGGCACCGTGATGAAAACGATCCCGCCCGGTTTCAGCACCCGATGAATCTCGCGTGCGATGTGTTCCGGGCACGACAGATGCTCCAACGTGCTCGTCATCGCGACCAAGTCGACCTGGCCGGCGACCAACGGAAACGCCCCCTTCTCCATGTCGGCCAGCACGAACTCGATCCCACTCTTGCGCAGGTCGGCCGCGTAGTGAGCGTCCCAATCCAACGCGATCCGCTGTGCGAGGGCCGGCACGTCATAACTCAAGAACCAGCCGTTCCAAGCCCCGCAATCCAACACGCGCAGCCCCGATCGCCCCTCGAAATAGCGGTCCAGAAGGTATTTCAACGACCAGATCTTGTGGCTCTCTTGGCCGATGGCCTGCGCCTTACGCGTCATCGCCCCCATGAACCAACGCTGCAACGCATTGGTCGACTCAAGGCAACAGCGCTCGTAATTTTCCGCATACTTCATCGGGGTCCGTCCCCTCCCGGCTTGTCGAGAAACCACGGACACGCCGGCAGCATGCCGCCAACGTGTCTGTGTGACTATGTTGTATTGCGGCAAGCCTTTTCAAGCCAAGTGCGCCGTCCCGAACGCCCACGCTTCGGCGGCGGCCCAAAGGCGATACAGTAATCCGCTGGATTCCTTTGGGTTGCCCAGACAGTTCGCGCCGGAGAAAGAAAGACTGTATCCGCGTTCATCTGTGGATCAGGCTTCTGGATCCACAGATGAACACAGATAAACGCGGATGGGATGGATGGTGTCGGCAAGAGCGCCTGTCGGCGAGCCGAGGGTACCACTGGGCGTGGAGTTGTTACCTTCCCTCATTCCCAAAGTTGTAGTTGGGAACCAGTGCAAGCGGCTTACAGGCGAGATTCGTAGCGCTGGCATCCTGCCGGCTGTGCCGTGGGCATTTTGCCCACGATGCGAGGGCGGGACGCCCCCGATACAGCCGCCGAGACGGCGGCGCTACACGCTAAACTCAGTGTTGTCGTGTTACGCTCCCTCGCAATGGCGAGAAGTGAAGCGCTCCCCACTCTTGGCGGGGTGGCCAACTTGGGAACGGGGAAACCGCG
>JAACEL010000637.1 GCA_011682535.1 Nitrospiraceae bacterium
CGTCAAAGACACCGGGGCAGGTATTGCCGAGGATCGGTTGCCTACGCTGTTCGCTCCCTTCGTCCAGGCCGACGGTTCGATTACGCGCAAGTATGGCGGCACCGGGCTCGGGCTGAGCATCTCGAAACACCTCACGGAGATGATGGGCGGAGAGATTGGCGCCGAGAGCGAAGAAGGCAAAGGCTCGACCTTCTGGTTCACCGCCGTGTTCCCCAAACTCGACGAACTCCAACTCCCCGAGATCTCCGAAGAGCAAGCCCTGACGAACTTGGTAGACTGCGGACGCATCCTCATCATCGACGACAACGAAACCAACCGCCTCGTGCTCAAACGGCAATTGGGCGCATGGAGACTCCGTTACGAAGAGGCGGAAGACGGCGAAGCCGGATGGGACAAACTGGTGCAGGCGTTGGAGGAGGGCGAACCCTTCGCGATGGCGATCATCGATATGCAGATGCCCAAGATCGACGGCGAAACACTCGGCCGCCGCATCAAGGCCGACCGGCGCTTGGCCGGCACCATCCTCGTCATGATGACCTCCGTCGGGCACCGTGGCGACGCCACGCGCCTCAAAGAGGCCGGGTTCGCCGCCTACCTCACCAAGCCCGTCAAACAATCCCAACTACACGATTGTCTGGCCATCGTATCCGGCGCAAACCGGCCCAAGCCAGAGGACTCCCAGCCCCAGCCCCTGGTCACGAAGCATTTACTGGCCGAGCGGAAACGCGCTTCGGTGCGCATCCTCCTTGCCGAAGACAACGTGACGAACCAACTGGTCGCCATCAGTATCCTGAAGAAGCACGGCTACCACGCCGACGCCGTCGCCAACGGCGCCGAGGCCGTCAAGGCCCTCGAGGCCGTTCCCTACGATCTCGTGCTAATGGATATACAGATGCCCGAGATGGACGGATTCGAGGCTACACGCCGTGTGCGGGCCGCCGATTCTACCGCCCTCGATCCACGCGTGCCCATCATCGCGATGACGGCCCACGCCATGAAGGGCGACCGGGAACTCTGCCTGGAGTCGGGGATGGATGACTACGTGTCCAAGCCCATTGACTCCAATGACCTTATCGGGGCTATCGAACGCCAGCTATCTCGATACGGTGAGGAGGGGGAGCCGCGATCCGCCCCCTCACTGCGCATTCCCGAAGAACGCCAGGTCTTCAACGAAGACGACCTCAAGGAGAAGGTCGGCGACGATCCGGAACTGCTCCAACTGATACTCAACACCTTTGTCGATGACGCTCAGACCCAGATGGCCGCCATCGAAGAGGCGCTGCAGGGCCGGGACGCTCCCGCGTTGGCGTCCCGGGCGCACGCCCTGAAGAGCGCCGCCGGCAACGCAAGTGCCGAACGCTTTTACGAGGCCTGTCTCGCGTTGGAGTTGGCCGGCAAAGAAGAGCAGCTCGACGAGGCGCACAACGTGTATGAAGTGGTGAAGCGAGAGTTCGAGGAATTCGCGCGAACAGTAGACTGAGGCCTGAACACCTGAGCGGGAACCGGTTTCGCAAGGAGGCACGAATGGAGATCCTGATCGCCGAGGACGACGCGACCTCGCGTCTCGTGTTGGAGAGCACGCTCACGAAGCGCGGCTACGAGGTCATCGCGGTCAGCGATGGCGAGAGCGCCCTCGCCGTTTTGCTGCGAGACATCCCGCCTCGCATCGCGCTTCTGGACTGGGAGATGCCGGGTCTCACCGGGCCCGAAGTCTGCCAACGCGTCCGGCAGCGAACCGACGCCGTCGATCAATATATCTTCTTGGTGATTCTGACCGGAAAACGCGGTCTCGACGAGACGATTGAGGGGCTCGAAGCCGGCGCGGACGACTACGTCAAGAAACCGTTCAACGCCGACGAACTCGAACTACGCATTCGCGCCGGAGAACGCATCATCGGACTCCAGGATCAACTGGTCGCCGCCAAACAGCAACTACGCCGTCAAGCCGAACGCGACCCGCTGACCGGGATACTGAACCGCGGCGCCATCATGGAGCGGATCAAGGGTGAGTTGGAGCATGCGCGCCGCCAATCGGGCGTCGTCGGCCTCGGCATGATGGACTTGGACCATTTCAAGATCGTCAACGACACGCATGGCCATCAAGCTGGAGATAAGGTTCTGTGTGAAACCGTTGCACGGGTGCGGGAGAGCATGCGCGAGTACGACATCTTCGGGCGGTATGGCGGTGAAGAGTTCCTGCTGGTCATCCCCACAGAGACGCCCGAACAGGCGCCGTTCGAGCGTGTGCGGCGTCTCATCGCCGAAAAGGAGATGGCTGTCGGCAGTACGGCGGTCAACGTAACCGTGAGCATAGGCGTCGCGTGGGGTACTGCGGACGATGGCCTGGAACGGCTGCTTCGCTTGGCCGACGAAGCCCTCTATCGCGCCAAAGAAGGCGGACGAAACCGAGTAGAATGCGCGGGCTCCATACCCGCATCAGAAAATCAATGAGGTTCATCCGGAAAGAGCGTACTTCAGTTTTCTTGGAGGCTTGCTTCCGAATCTCTTCTTGACGGGATAACAGGATAGACAGGATTGAGTTGTGAACGGCGAGTGTGTGGAAATCCGGTTCATCAGGCGGGACATCATGGC
>JAACEL010000638.1 GCA_011682535.1 Nitrospiraceae bacterium
AGCCACCACTCCAGGTGACCGGGAACGGGGGATAGGAGAGATCCCAGTGGTGGCCGTGCAGCAAGGGCATCTCGACCCGGTTCGAAAGGGGCACGTCGGCCTGTGTCCGGGTGAGCTGCATGTCGTTGTGAGCAGAGTGAGTGAGCAGCGCCAGGCTGTCCTTGAGCTGGAACCAGGGAACGTTGGAAGGAGCCTCGGCGCCGGCGAAAACAAAGAACGGGATGCCCAAGCCCTCCAGGGTCGCACGGTGCTCAGCCCAGAACGCATCCCGCGTGGCTGTCTGAAGGGCTGCGATGCAGGCTCCGGGCTGGGCCTCCTCGGACCGACGGAAGGGCTCGTAGCCTCCGGCATGGGGAACCTGCCCCAAGCCATGAAGCAAGGCCTGAAGGTGCTCGTGATCGCCTTCGTTGGCCTTGGATAGCAGCTCGGACGGCATGTCGTTCGCAGCGTAGGCGCCACCATTGGCCCCCGCCCAACTCACTACAGCCACGACCCGCTTCGCGAGCGCAGGATAGCTCACCAGGAACGCCGTAATGTCGGGCATCCCCTTCGAGTAGCCCATGAGCACGAATTGCCCTTCCACCGGCCGTCGCCGAGCGTCGGAAATCTCGGCACCACTGGAGTTCAGCCCGGCTCCTTCCTCCACCGCCCGCGCGATGTCAGCTGCATTGGACTCTGGAGGGGCAAGGGGATGCACGTCAGCTCGTAGAAAACGTATGCCCGTCTGCGCGGCGACCACCTCCATCGCGGGCACGAAGGCGCGCACCGGCAGCAAGCCGTTCAACATCCCCGGCACGAACACGAAGGTCACATTCGTCTCGATGCGCTCGAGGGGGGCGTCGTACAAAGGCACATCAAAGTCGTGCTCGGTCAGAAAGCGACGCAGCAGGGCCTCGCGCGGGGATTTCGCGGACTGACTCCCCGCCGCCCGAAGCGCTGCCTCATCCTGCTCAGATGCCGTCAGAAAGCGCGAAGTCCATCGCACCCGACAGTAGTCCCGAAGGTCCGAGCATTGCCAAGGGTCCGGGTGCTCGGCGATCAGGCGCCGAGCCAACCCCTGTGCCTTCAGGGCGTCTCCCTCGTGCAGCGCGCTCGTGAGCTCCAACGTGGCCATTCGCTTCCTCTCGGGGTTTGATCTTTCGCTGCATGGGTCATTGGCTCGACAGAGGCAAGACAACTGCGTCCCCAGCACCTGTGGCTCCCGAAGACTCTGCGCGCGACTTCGAGGGGCCTATCACCGCCACGGTTGTGTGTCGAGACACGGCCTCAATTCGAACCTGGGAAGCGTGGGAAGGTTCTGTGCGCACCGGTTCTCGAACGTAGATCCCGTCAACCGCAAGCGTGTGGCGCCTCGGGACAGGATGTCCTGCGACGCACCAAGGGATCGGAAAGCGGAGTCTCGGGACGACGTCGGTAGGATCTGTTGGCTGCTAGGCCTCGCTTGACCGGGCGGCTGTACGGATCCACAAAGTGAGCACTGCTCATTTTTTGGCGTCAAGTAGGAGGCCGTGTGCACCAAACAAGACTTGGTTTTCTCGCTGTTTTCTTCGGATCGCTCGTGCTGACTGCGTGTTCGAGCAGCAGCTCAGGGCCTCGGGAGCCGGTCGAAGAGGGTACCTTCTTCATACGCGACGATGACGGGCGCGTCGTGATTCTTCACGGCATGGGCATCATGAACTCGTCGAAAGGCCATCCCGAGCGCCTTCCGACGTTGGATGAAGACGCCGTCGAACGGTACGCGCTGGAGTGGGGATTCAACGCCGTGCGCTACCTCATCTTCTGGGACGGGGTCGAACCGAACCGCGGCGAGTTCGATACCAGCTATCTCGACAAGACCGAGGAGCGGCTCGATTGGTTCGCCGCCAACGACGTCCACGTGATCCTCGACATGCACCAGGACGTGTACTCACAGTACTTCTGCTGTGATGGCGCGCCGGAATGGGCGATCGAAGACGACGGCCACCCGTTCGAAGAGGTGCCGCAATAAGACTTCAACTATTTCGCCGATGCGGTAAAGGCGGCGTTCGACAACTTCTTCGACTACGAGGGAGACTACCCGTACTTGCAAGACCATTTCGCGGATGCATGGGTAGAGGTGGCCCGGCGTTTCAAAGACCATCCCGCCGTCATCGGCTACGACATCATGAACGAGCCTTCACCGGGCTCCGCGCTCCATGCCTCCGAGTTCTCGTTGACGCCCCCAGACGGACCGGCCGCCGAGTTCGACCGCACGAAGCTGACGCAGTTTTACCAACGAATGGTCAACGCCATTCGGACGGTTGATGAGGACAACTGGATCTTCTACGAACCGCGCTACGCCGCGCCCGCCAATGGACAGCCTTCGTTCATCCAGAAGCTCGAAGATTCGCGCGAGGGTGAGCCACGGCTCGGCTACGGACCTCACCTGTATTCCATCACCACGGAGTTGACGGACAGGTACGACCCCGAGTCCAACAAGACGCTCGAGGACTGGGAGGCCAATCGCGCTATCGAAACGGAGGCACAAAGAGTACCGCTGTGGATTGGGGAATGGGGCGCCTATCCAGACTGGGTCAACTCGGACCTGTTCATGCACGACGTTCTCGCTTTGA
>JAACEL010000205.1 GCA_011682535.1 Nitrospiraceae bacterium
CACTGACCGCCGCGCATTGACCAACAATCGGAGAGACGGGCAGCGACTCCTCGGCCGTCAACACCCGGCACGCGTCGCATAGGGCAACGTATGCACCCGTAATGGCGGCGGTGCGGGTGCCGCCGTCGGCTTGAATAACGTCGCAGTCCACGATAATCCGCCGTTCGGGCATGGCGTCGAGATCGACCACGCAACGGAGGGAGCGCCCGATGAGACGGCTGATCTCCTGCGCGCGGCCCTTGTTAACGGAATCGCGATTAATCCGTTCCTGGGCCGACCTGGGCAGCATGGCATACTCGGCCGTCACCCATCCGCGCCCCGAAGCCTTCAACCAACGCGGGATTGTGTTGGAAATGCTGGCGGTGCAGATCACTTTGGTGTCGCCGAACGCCACGAGCACCGAGCCCTCTGCGTGCTTGGTGAAGTTCCGGGTAATGGAAATGGGACGCAGGGCATCGTCCGAACGCTGGTCGGCGCGCATAGGAACTCGGCTACTCCTCGGTGTCGGCGGGCGAATGGTCCTTGTCCTGCCTATTCTCAAGCTCGCGTATCTCGTCCTTGAGACGCTGGTAGTATTCGTGCTCGACCTGAGAGCGGTCTTTCAGAATATCTTCCTCGGCGGCCTGAATCTGCGTTTCGCTGACGTCCTTGTGGTACTCCGCCACGAGCTGCTCGAAGACATCTTTCTCCAACAGAAGCTCAACCGCCCGTAGAAGCTGCACATCTTCCACGGTGTCGTCTGTTACCTCATTCCCCGATACCGTCCCGTGATTCTGCTCGTTGATCTTCGACAGGTCGCCCTTGTGCGAGTCGAACATCTGCCGGCGCAGCGCACGCTGTTCCTTAATCGACATGGGCACTTCGACATCGGGCTTGATGCCGTTGCCGTCAATGGTGACATTGGCGGGCGTGTAGTAAAGGGCGGTAGTCAGGCGCAGGGCGCTGTTCTTCGGAGCGCTCAGCGGGATAATCGTCTGCACGCTGCCTTTGCCGAAGGTCTTCTCGCCCACAATAATGGCTCGGGACCAGAACTGCAACGCACCCGTGACGATCTCCGACGAACTGGCCGTGTCCTGGTTGGTGAGGACGGCGATCGGGAAACCAGCCGGCACCAGGGCCTCGCGTTCGGTATAGAGCTTCATCTCATCCGCCCGGCCATTCTTGGGGCGGCCCTTGGTGTACGTGACCAGGGAGTTCTTGGGCAGGAACAGCTCGCACACCTGTTTCGACGATTTCAACAGCCCACCGGCGTTCCAACGCAGGTCCAATACCAGCGACGTCATCCCTTCGCCGAGCAGCGCCTTCAGTTTGCGGGACAGGTCGCGCGCGGTCGTGTCCTTGAAATCGTCGATTCGCACATAGCCCACGCCATCATGGAGCAGGCGCGATTCAGAAATACTCTCCAACTCGACGCGATCCCGCTTCATGGAAACTTCCACGGTCGTGAGATTGCCGCCCTCGTCGAGCCGCTCCAAGGTCAGCGCGACGACCGAACCTTTAGGGCCGCGAATCCGCTTGGCGGCATCCTCAGTCGTCATGCCCTCCGTCGATACGCCATCGACCGCACGAATGACGTCGCCGGCCTGGACCCCCGCGCGCAAAGCAGGCGAGTTGGGCAATGGCGAGGCGATGACAATGTCCATCTCCTCGTTCTGATGAATGGTCACGCCGATACCGACAAACTCGCCCTTGGTATCTTCCTGCATCCGGTTGAAAGCATCGGGCGAAATGAAGTCGCTGTGCTGGTCGAGGGCATGCATCATGCCGGTCAACGCACCTTCGACGACCTTGTCAACGTTGGGCTCCTTGACATATTCGTCCAGGATCTTGCTGAGTACGTCGCCGATGGGATCGATTTTGGCATAGATGTCCACGTCTTGTTGCTGCGCGGAAATTTTCGCCACGAAACCGTTGGCCAGAATCAACGCCACAACGACAAGAAACCCCAACAAAGCGACGAATTCTAGCTTACTCTGTCTTTTCTGCATGCCATCCTCCGGACATCAACGCATGGGTGGAACAGGACACGTGAAACACGACGCGCGCCCTTTGAAGCACGACTCGCCGTCGGCCGGGCATTTGATCGTCCAACTGCAAGTCATCGACGATGGCACCGGCCGACGCCGGCCATCCTAGTGCAAGAGAACGTGCGAGCACGGCCCGCACGTTCCCCATTAATGATACCAGATGCATTTCGGGAATTGCGACCCTTCCCGCCGCGGCGGCAGGGCCGGGCGGGAAGCTGAATCGGCCTTTGGACCTTCTCGCCGTTGGTGCTATACTGAATGAGTTGTTTAGTTCCGCGGGCGAAGCTGCGTCCCGCGCAGCTTCGCCTCGGGGTGGCCGAGAGCGTTTCGACACTAGGGAGGGGTTCCGTCCAGGGCCATGAAACGATTCCAGCACATTCTATTACAGATGCAGGCCACATCGGGGCCCGGGCAGTGGTTCGGCCAACCCGAAGGAACGGCTTGGCAACCATTGGTGGACATCTATGAGCGGCCCGATTGTCTCGTGGTGGTCGCGGAATTGCCGGGCGTTGCCGAAGACGACGTGCTCGTGACAGTGGAAGGCAACCTGCTTCGGATTGCCGGTTCGCGCCCGAAGAAGATTCCCACTGACACCGAGCGGGTGCACCAGATGGAGATTCCACACGGCCCGTTCGAGCGCCTGCTGGAACTGCCCCACCGCACCGATACGGAGGCCATCGACGCGCAGTACGAGAAGGGCTATCTGACGGTAATAATCCCACGGACGGTGCGCCGATGACTGAATCTGAGGACAGAACGGACCAAAACGAGGAGTTGGAAGAATTTCCGGAGACCATGCCTCTGCTGGCCCTCACCGACCAGGTATTGTTCCCATTGGCCCTGTCCCCGTTGCGCGTCACGGGTGAGGCGGAGACGAAGCTGCTGGACGATGCGGTAATGGGACAACGCTTCATCGCCATGGCCACCGTGCAAGACACGAGCGAAAAGGAACACGGCCCAGACAATACCTACGAAATCGGGTGCATCGGCCGTATCATGCAGATGCAACACACGTCCGAGGGGTCGATCAACGTCATCGTGCAAGCCTTGAAGCGCTTCCGTGTAGCGGGGATCGTGTCGCGGGAACCGTACCTGGTGGTCCGGGTGCAGCCTTTGGAGGACATCGAAGAAGATAGCGAGCAGATCGTACCGCTCGCCACGACGATCAAGAACCAGATGGCGCGTTTGATCGAACTGTCCCCCAACATCCCCCAGGAAGCGGTCGGGATCGTCCAGAGTATCGAAAACGGGGGCGTGCTGGCCGACCTGGTGGCAGGGAACCTGTCGATCTCGATCCAGGAGAAGCAGAAGATCCTGGCGACGCTGGAGTGCAAACAGCGGCTGGAACGGCTGGCCTACATTCTGGCGCACGAAATCGAGCTACTCGAGGTCTCGCACAAGATCCAGCATGACGTGAAAAGCTCCATCGACAAGAGCCAGCGCGAGTACTTCCTGCGCGAGCAACTCAAGGCGATCCACGAGGAACTGGGCGAAGGCGCCGAGAGCCGGCCCGAGCTGGAGGACTACCGCGAGAAGCTCGCGGCATTGAAACTGCCGGCGGAAGCCAAGAAGGAGGCGACGCGCGAACTGGAGCGCCTGGCCCGGATGAACGAGGCCAGCGCGGAGTACCACGTCATCACGACGTTCCTGGACTGGATGACCGAGCTTCCATGGAATACGAGCACCGTGGATCAACTCGATATCGACCGCGCTGAAGCCATCCTCAACGCCGATCACCACGGCCTCGACAAAGTGAAGCAGCGCATCCTGGAATACCTGGCGGTACGTAAGCTCAAGCCCAACGCAGCGGGCCCCATCCTGTGCTTCGTCGGCCCGCCGGGTGTCGGCAAGACTTCGCTGGGCCACTCGATTGCGCGCGCCCTGGGGCGCAAGTTCGTGCGCATGTCGCTGGGCGGGGTGCGGGACGAGGCGGAGATCCGGGGCCACCGCCGCACCTACGTCGGCGCGATGCCCGGCCGCATCATCCAGAGCATCCGCAAGACCCAGTCCAACAATCCCATGTTCATGCTCGACGAACTGGACAAATTGGGCTCGGACTTCCGGGGCGACCCATCCTCGGCCTTGTTGGAAGTGCTCGATCCCGCCCAGAACGACACCTTCACCGACCACTATCTGAGCGTACCGTTCGATCTCAGCAAGGTGATGTTCATCGCGACCGCCAACGTGCTCGACACCATCCCGTGGGCGCTCCGGGACCGTATGGAAGTGATCGAACTTCCCGGATACACCCTCGAAGAGAAACTGCAGATCGCGAAGAAATACCTGGTGCCCCGCCAACTCGAAGCCCACGGCCTCAAAACGAAACGGCTCAGCTTCAACGCGGCCGCTATTCGCAAGATCATCACCCACTACACGCGCGAGGCGGGCGTCCGCAATCTCGAGCGTGAGATTGCCAACGTCTGCCGCGGGTGCGCGCGTCTGTTCGTGGGCGGCCGCCGCAAGCCCATCAAGATTGGTCCCGGCGGCCTGCGCGAGCATCTCGGCAACGAACGCTTCTACCGCGACCAAGCCGAGCGCACGCGCGTGCCCGGGGTGGCCATAGGCATGGCGTGGACGGCGGTGGGTGGCGACATCCTCTTCGTGGAGGCCACCCGCATGCCGGGTAAGGGCGGCCTGATCCTCACCGGCCAACTCGGCGACGTAATGAAGGAGTCGGCGCAGGCCGTGTTGAGCTACGTGCGCGCGAACGCCGCCAAGTTCGGCATCGACAACTCCTGTTTCACCGACTACGACATCCACATCCACGTGCCCGCGGGCGCGGTGCCCAAAGACGGACCCAGCGCGGGTGTCACGATCTTGACCGCCGTCGTCTCGCTGCTGACGGGCAAACGTGTCAAGAACAACCTGTCCATGACGGGCGAAATCACCCTGCGCGGTCTGGTGCTTCCGGTCGGAGGCGTCAAAGAGAAGGTGTTGGCCGCCAGCCGCGCGGGCATCAAGGAGATCATCCTCCCTGCCCGGTGCCAAAACGACCTCGAAGACGTGCCCGACACCATCCGGAAACGCACCCGCTTCCACTTCGTACATCGAATGACCGAGGTGTTGTCAATCGCGCTGGGGATCGATGTGGACTGACCGGGGCGGGGCTTGACGAGGCGGGACCACCTCGCCGGGGCGTGGCGAGGTGGCCTTTGACTACAGTGGGGATACCACGAGTAGCTGGTCTAGTTTCCGGCGACGAAATCCTGTAGCCGTTGCTGGATGATCTGCCAAGTGCTATCGATGTTGCTGTCGACTTCGGGGGACAGGGAATCGAGGGCGGACAAAATGTCGCGGGCTTCGGAAATGCCCTGCGCGATGGCGCCGCCGATGAAGTCGGCGAACTGCTGCCGAGCCTCCTCCCCTCCCGCTTCGGAATGATTCTTACTCCACTTGTCGAAAGCCGACAACGCGAAATCGGCGATCCGGTTCGCGGTGGCTTCGGCGGACGTGTCGATGATGGCATCTTCGGGCATGCCGAGGGCACTTCGCGCGTCGCTGACCACGGCGCGCAGCTTGTCCATGGCTCTCATGAGCACGGCGTTGGTCGCCTGGTCGGTGGTAAGTCGTGTGTTCTTGCCGATCTCCAGCTTGTCCACCTGGATTTTCACCTTGAGAGTAAGGCGCAGGTCGCGCGGAAGGAGGCGGGTGGACGCAGCGCGGCCCTCTTGGGCGGAGGCCGGGCCGTTCATGGCATTCATGGCAGCATTCATGGACTTGTCCTCGTGAGAAAGCTACATTCGTCGCTGGAATTTTCCCTGTCGCTACCCGTATTATCGACCCCGCCGGGGAAAACTTGAGCCCGAACACGCGCTCATTCATATGCGTCCCTCTGGGACATCGGCCTATGGGAACGCACCAAGTCTGGAGATAGCGATCATGGTCACGCTGAAATCGCCCCTTGTGGCACTCTTTATGCTCACAGCCGCTGTGCTGTGCGCTGGTTGCGCCACAATGCCCGAGAACCGTCCATTGACGCTTTCCGAAGCCGCCGGCCCGGCGTGGTCGCTGGCTGTAAGTAGAGATGAAATGGTGGTTTCCGTCTCCCCGGTCCGCCAATCCATCCAGATCCTCGGTTCGTCGGGCGCGCTGCTGGGCATGGGGATCGACGCAGTCGTCAACGACAAGTACCGGCGGCGGGTCAACAAGGCCATGGGCGACTACGACCCGAGCGCCGTGCTCGAGGAACGCCTGGCGAGCCGTTTGTCGGAGGCTGTACCCAACATCTCACGCGCCGCCCCGCTGGGCAGCACGGCGGGATACCAGACCAAGCGCGACGCGGAGAAGGTGCGCTACGAGCGCCTCGCCAAAACCGGACGCGACATGTTACTAGACATCAAAGCCACCTACGGCATCTTCGGTTACGAGGGCATCTTGGTCGCCAAACTGGATGCCAAGCTGCTGCTCCTGCCCGAAGGCAAGAAGGTGTGGAAGAACACCATCGTGGCGTCGGCCGAATCGGTGTTGGCCCACGACAAACTCAGCGACCCCACCAAGCAACTCGGGCCGAACCTGTCCTCGCCGCGGTTCAAGGTCGCCGACGACGCCATCGAACAATGGACGGGCGACGGCGGCAAGGAACTGCGTCGACGCTTCGAAGAATCCATGGACGGCGCGCTGTCGGCCATGCTCACGGACACCGGACTCGCGGAAGAGGCCCTCGGCGAATACTACCTGGGCAAAGGGGCCATGAACCGCAAGAAGTTCACGCAGGCCGACGCCCACTTCCGCAAGGCGATGGCGCTGAAGCCGGGCTTCACGGAAGCCCAAAGCGCATGGACGGTGAACCTGGCCCACAACGGCCAGGTCGATGAAGCCATCGTCGAAGGGCGCAAGCTGACCGAGGCCGCGCCGGAATTCGGTCCACCGTGGTTCAACCTCGCCTGGTGGTACGCCGTCGAGAAAGACGATCCGAAGGCCGCGCAGCCGTTCTACACCGAGGCCCTCGCCCTCGGGATGCCGGAGAACGCGAAGATCGAGAAGGCGTTGGGCAAGCAATAGTCTGGGGAGACGACGATGCCCGTCCGCTTCCAACCGTATAGCTTCGGCATCGCCGACTCGGCCATTGCCACGGCGGGCGGGGTTCCGCTCGACGCGCTCCACTACGATGTGGACGCCATCTGCCGCGCATACGACGCTATCGCTCCTGTCGCGCAACGACTCGGCGTTCCCCCTCCCCGGCCACGCTTGGCGGGGTTCTCCTATTGCCACGTGTCCACCCTCGGCGCACCCGTTGTCTTCGCCAAAGGCTCGGAACCGAACGTCTCCCCCATCCTCCACCGCCCCGAGGATATCGACGCGCTGCGGGAACCGACCGACCCACTCGCATGCGGCGTGGTACCGGAACGCCTCGCCTCGCTCGAGCGCCTGCTCGAACGGCGTCCCGATGCGCATCGCGGCATCGGCCACGCCTACGAAGGCCCCCTCACCTCCGCCAGCCTGTTGATGGGCCCTGACTTCTTCGTGCTCCCCCACTCGGATCCTGAACGCGCCCACCGGCTGATCGCCTTCTGCGTCGAAAGTTCGCTCCGCTACGCCCACGCCATCAACGCCCACTTTGGCAAACCCGAAACGCCTGGCCCTGCGGGGATCCCCGACGACTTCGCCGGCATCTTCCCGCCGGAACTCTTCGCCGAATTCGTCGTCCCCTATTGGGACCGCATGTACGAAGGTCTCGGCGCCACCGAACGCCATCTGCATAGCGAGTTGCTCCGCGTTGGCCACCTTCCCTTTCTCGCCGGCCTCGGCATCAACGTATACGACCCCTCCGCCGACCAGTACCTCACCCCCGAGATTCTGCGCGAACACTGCCCCGTCCCCTTCACCGGCCGCATCCAATCCTGGCACATCCGCGACAAGAGTCCCCAGGATCTACAGGCCATGTACCGCCAGATCGCCGCCTGCGAACCCGTCAACATCAGCTTCTACATGTCCTTCCCGCAGGAGGAAGAGAAGATCCGGGCCTTACTGGCGACCGCCCGCGAACTGGCGGGGGAATGATGGGCGCTGCCCTTTGGGCATAGAGATTGGCCTTTATCTGATGATCGGAAGTGTCGCACTGTTCCAAGAGTGTTTCAGAGGCGGTTTTGGGGAACAACCCTCATTTGGTTGACATTTAGTGCGATTAAGGCAAATTTTTGATATAAATAATGCTTTATTTGCGCTTTTTAGGCAAACACCCTCCCCGGCCGTGCAGTACTTCTTTGGCTTCAGAGCGGTTCGGCACCACGAAGAGCACGAAGGACACGAGGTCCGTCCGGGCCACAGAG
>JAACEL010000206.1 GCA_011682535.1 Nitrospiraceae bacterium
CCAAAGAGCCCTTCGGGCTCAGTAACGCCGACTTTTGCCGGTAGCGTCTAACCGGCGATTTGGAAAGCGAACAAGGGCGCGGGCGCGGAGGCTGGTACTCTATGCGCCGCGAATTTGCAGACCGATAGTCCCGCCGCAGCGCCGCCGATTTCAGGATGCGCCGTGGTCGTGGGGCTCGATATGGACGAGCACGTCGTATATGGTGGGTTCCAGATCAGTGAGCCGGCGCCGCACGGCCCCGGCGATGTCGTGGCCCTCGCGAACGGTCAAGTCTGGCTCGACGAGGACGTGTAGATCCACCTGGAGCCCGGCGCCGATGTGACGGGCGCGGAGCGCGTGTACGGCATGCACGCCCGGCGTCTCGAGGGCGAGGGCGGTCAACCGTTTCCGCTCCTGCGCGTCCGCGCCCCGGTCGGCCAGTTCGTTCAGCGTGGGCCAGGCGATCTTCCAGGCCGCCTGGAGAATCAACAGCGACACGATGAGTGCCGCGACGTGATCGAGGAACGACCAGTCCGGCGCGATCCTTGCGGCGATTACGGCGATGGCCACGGGAACTGAACTGAACGCGTCGGAGCGATGATGCCACGCGTTGGCCGCCATGGCCGAGGAGTGAATCCGCGCGGCCGCGGCCGCCGTCCAGCGATACAGACCTTCCTTGACGATGATCGACAGGCATGCCGCCGCGAAGGCCGACCAGCCTGGCGGGCCCAAGTCGGGCGTCTTGAGCGTTGCGACGGCGTTATAGCCCAGCCCCACGCCCACTGCGGCCAGCGCGGCGCCGATGGCCAACGTAACCATGGTCTCGATGCGTCCGTGGCCGTAGGGGTGGTTGCTATCGGCCGGGGCCGACCAGTAGGGCGCGCCGATGAGGATCGCGAGGTCCGTCGTCGAATCCGAAAGGCTGTGCACGGCGTCGGCTACAAGCGCCTGGCTGGCGCCAACGATCCCGAAGACGAACTTGATCGCCGCGAGACACAGGTTGGCCGCCAGCCCCCAGACCGTCACGCGGCGCAGGGTGCGCGCGTTCGCGCCGGTATCGGGGCACATGCCGCCGGTCGCTGAGCCGTAAGGCGTCATTCGATGTACTCGAACTGAATGCGGACTTCGACGTCCGGGCGCAGGCTTTGCTTCACTGGACAGGCCTTGCCCGCATCCTCGAGCCGGTGCCGGTCGGCCTCTGAAAAGCTGCCTGCGTTCGGCACAGCGATCGTCATGTCGAGTGCGCCGATCCGCCGGTGCGGGTCGGCCACCATCTTTTTCGTAACGCTCCCGCGCATGCCGGTCAGATCGAGATTGCATTCGCGCGCGATCAGCCCCATGATCGTCATCACGCATGTTAGCGAAGACGTTGCCACGAGGTCGGTAGGCGAGAACTCCCCACCCTTCCCGCCATTGTCCGTCGGGGCGTCGGTAATCAGCGTGCGGCCGGACGGGCCGTGAGTGGCGCAGCAATGGAGGTCGCCTTGATACTCAACATCGATCTGAACGGCCATGAATACTCTCCCGAATGTTTGCGCTGAAGCCGTCGGCAATTACGATAGGCCAAGACGGTTGTCGATTCAATCTTCCGCGTTTGCCCATTTGATATCGATCCACTTGCGCACCGAGTTGATCAGCCGGATGCTCGCGGCGCGGGTCATGTCGGCCTTCGTGACCACTTGCTCGTGAATTGTTCCCTCGGCCAAGAGGCGCCGGCGCATCGTGCCCGCCAGCAGCCCGCACTTCACCGGCGGGGTCACGAGGCGTCCGCCAATTTCGAACACCACGTTGGCCGTCGTGCTCTCGGTGACCTCGCCCCGGCGATTCCAGAGCAGCACGTCGCCGCAGTCGGGGCGCGACGCCTTGGCCTTGGCGTATACGCCGCGATGCGTGGTCTTGTGATAGAGGAACACGTCGCTCTCGTCGACCGGTGTCCGGGCGAATCCCACGCGCACGGGAACGGCGGTCGTGGCAGGCGCCGATTCGAGGCGAAACGACCCGCTCTCACCCGCCAGCAGGCGCACTTTGAGGGGGGCGGAGCCGAACGAGCGCGCCAGTTCAAGCAGGGCATCGCGCACCTCGTCGACGTCGATTCGATACCCGAAGTGGGCCGCGCTGTCCGCCAGCCGCTGCAAGTGTTCGTCCAGCAACCAGTAGCCGCCGCTGTCGTGTAAGAGCGATTCGAGCAGCTCGAACTCGGGACGGCGGCAGGTAAGCACAGCGGCTTTGTCGTAGCACTCGGCGTATTCGGCGTCGGCTGCCGATCCCCAGGTGATGCCGCTGCCGATGTGGTAGCGGGCGCGGGCGGTTTCTTCGTCGATGGTCACCGTGCGGATAGGCACGTTGAATTGGGCTTGGCGGTCAGGGCCGAACCAGCCGATGGCGCCACAGTACACGCCGCGCGGGTGTGGCTCGATCTGCCGGATGATCTGCATGGTGCGCACCTTCGGCGCGCCGGTGACGGAACCCGATGGAAACAACGCGCGGAGAAGTTGCGTGGGCGGCGCCGAGGTCTTCGAGCGAATGGTCGACGTCATCTGCCAGACCGTCTCGTAGCGTTCCACATCGAACAGGCGCTCCACGGTAACACTGCCGATGTCGCTGATACGTCCCATGTCGTTGCGCAGCAGGTCGACGATCATCACGTTTTCCGCGCGGTCTTTCTCGCTGCGGGTCAGATCTTCCCGGGCCTGGCCGTCGGCCTCAGGCCAAAGGCCCCGCGGCCGGGTTCCCTTCATTGGCTTGGTTTCCAGCGTGTGGCCGTCGAGGCGGAAGAACAACTCGGGCGACGCCGACAGGATCTTGAACCGTCCGGTGTCGACATAGGCGGCGTGATCGGCGCGCTGAGCGCGGCACAGGTGGTGGAACCAGTTGACGGGGTCGCCGCTGAACGACGCGTGCATTGGAAACGTGTAGTTGACCTGATACGTGTCGCCCGCCGCGATGAGTTCGCGTACCTGGGCCACGGCCTCGATATATGTCTTCTCGCCGACCTCCGCCTCCCAGGGTTCGATCGTGAACGCCGGCGGTTGCGCACGCCGTGGCGGGGCCGTCTCCATCGCGCGGTAGATGCCGAACCAGAGCGGGGGGAAATCACCCGTGTCGTGCGTGGTCAGTAGCGGGTTGACTGCGGGGGCGGCTTCGTAGCTGAGATACCCGGCCGCGTACAGCCCCTGTTCCACCGCTTTCTCGATGCGGTGCAGGCAGGGGGCGACTTCGGCGAGGTTCTGGGCGCACAGCACCTCGACCGGCGCCGTCAGGCGGCGTTCGCCGGTGCGCGAGACGAACAGGATGTCGCCAGGTTGTGAATCATGGTCCATGAAGCGATCCGAGTGTGCGGCCAGAGTGAAAGAGACTATGATACTGCCCAAGGGGGCCAGACACCAAGAGACTCTCGGGCGGCCCGAACGTCGGGTAGCGTATTGCTGCGCGCGCCACGGCGAAGTTATCAGACGATTTGAGGGGCTGGTGGACTACGCGCCTTCCTCGCCGGCCTTGGGGGTGTGGGTGGCGAACTGGGTGATGGCGCCGGCGGCAGCCAGCACGATCCAGCAGGTCAGCAGTGTCCATCGGGCGTGTGGCTGTTCGGCGGCCGCTTCCATCTCGCCGATCGAGGTGGCGCCGAGGATGAAGAAGGCGATGCCGTGTGCGGCCACCCAGCCGCCGATAATGGCCGTGGCCACCGTCATGACGGCCCGCTCAAAGACGAGGGCCACCAGTCCTGCGAAGATGGCCGTGCCCAACATGGCCGAGGGTACCCATGGTTCGAGCCGTGCGCCGAGGATAACGTTGGCCAGCAAGACGCCGGTGAGCACGCCCAGACACACGACGCCGGCGTGGTAGAGGAAGAGGAACGTGAGGGCTCCCGCCAGGCCGCCCGCGGCGGCGGCGATGCCGGCGAACAGGAGATTGCCCTGGGTGACGGCCCCGGCGATGACGCCTGCTGCCGCGCCCGCCAGGCAGAACCCGGTGCACACGAGGACGGCCTTGAAAAGGCGGTAGCCGAGGAAGCAGTACAGCATCCCCACCGCTACCGAGGCAGCCACGCCGCCGCGCAGGTAGTCGGGCGACACGCTCTGTAAATGGAGATTAGTCCAGAAGTCCACGCCGATGATTCTCCATTATTCGTCCCGATTGTGGCGTGCCCCGCGGCGGTTGTCAATGAATACGGAGTGCGGAGTGCTTCGCATTCGTCAGTCGATGGGCTTGATCTCGATGTCTTTGAACTCGACGACGCTGTTGGGGTCGTGGCCTTGCAGGCAGATCCAGCCGGAGGGGTACTTGCGGTGGCGGCTGCTGATATAGTCGACCACGCTCTTGCCGTTGACGGCCACCTGGATGCTGGCGCCCTTGGCAATGACGTGCATCTGGAACCAGCAGCCGTCCATGGCGCGTAGTTCGGAGGCGGGAACCTGGTCCCAAATGGCGCCGGTGAACTGCTGCGAGTCGTGGTTGTCGATCTGCGCCTCGTAGGTGCGCGGCCAAGGGTTGTCGCCGCTGCACCGGAAGAAGATGCCGCTGTTGGCGCCGTCGTGGGGTTTGATGTTGGCGCGCAGTTCGAAGTCGGTGAACGTCTCCACGGTGCGCAAGGCGCTGCGTCCGGTCATGCCGGTGTTGTCCACGCGCAGAATGCCGTCATCGTCCACCAGCCATTTCGAATCGCCGATGATGGTCCAGCCGTCCAGGTCCTTGCCGTTGAAGAGCTTGCGCCAGCCTTCGCCGCCCGGCAGGGGTTTGATCCGAATCTTACGAAACTCGACGGGGTCGCCGTAGTCCTGCAGCGCGATTGCCCCGCTCTTGGCGCGTTCGGGGAGCGGCGTGTTCTTCTTGTCCGGCGAGTCGTAGGTGTTGATGTCGATGTCGTAGAGTTCGTGGCCGTTCATGATGGTGCGGATGCGGGGTCCGTCGCAAAGGACTTCGACCGCGTTCCACTCCCCGGCGGGATGGTCGGCCTTGACGGCGGGTGTTACGGACGCGTAGAGCGCGCCGGCGGATCCTGCGTGAGGAGGCTCGCAGGGCGTGAGCACCTGGATCTCCATCCCCGTGAAGGCCGGGTTGCCGTCGCGCGTCGCGCGTATGGCCACGCCGGAGTTGCCGCCGGTTTCGGGCAGGCGGTATTCGTACCGCAGCACGAAGTTCTCATAGTCGCGCGAGGTGAAGATCCAGTCGCCACCGCCTTCGCCTGTGACCACCAGCATACCGTCCAGGGCGTCGAAGGCGTGCTTGTTGGCTCCGCGGATGTGCCATCCGTCGAGGTCGGCGCCGTTGAACAGCGGGTAGAACCCCTCGGCGGCTTCTTCGGGCGTGAGCAGCGCGGGCACCCAATCTGGCCCCACTGGCCCTTCAGCGGTGGCTAGGCCGCCCAGGCACAACGCTATCACGACAGCAACACGGGTTCTCATGGTGTTCCCTTTCGATTCTCTGGCCGCTACCGCCCGCGGGCGATGCGGAAGCCCAGGTCGGTGGCGGCGCTGATGGGTTCGACGATCCAGCGGTTCGCCGTGCGGCATTCGGTGGCCGACTGCGACCACGCGCCGCCGCGCAGGATGTTGTAGTATCCCGTTTCCGCGCCTTCGGGGTTGATCTGAGGCGTGGACGGGTACTCCCCAAACCAGTCGTGGCACCATTCCCACACGTTGCCGCTCATGTCGTACGCGCCAGCCGGACTACGGCTGGCCTCGGTGTAAGGGTTGAAGCCGTTGAAGAAGCCCGACGGGCTGGTATACGGCTGCTCGGAGAAGCCGATGGGGTTGTTGTCTTCGTAATTGCAGCGGAAGTAGTCGATGGTGTCGCTGCTGAAGCCGTAGACCCAGTGACCGGGATTTGCGCTGGGATCCCAGGCGGCGGCGCGTTCCCACTCCGCCTCGGTGGGGAGACGATAGCCGTCCGGCACGGGGTCGAGCCGTTCCCAGGTGGTCAGGTCGTAGCAGGGGCGCAGGCCCATCATCTCGCTGAGCCAGTTGCAGTAGGCCACGGCGCCGAACCACGTCACGAGCACGGCGGGATGGCTACCCATCGAGACGTTGTCGCGCATGAGGGGGTAGAACTCGTCGCCCGAGAAGGCCAACTGGCTGTAGGAGTAGCCCAACACCACGATGCCGCGGTCGGCAGCGTAGACGGCGCCGCCCGTGTATTCGCCGCCGGCACTGTTCTGGAGGTAGCCCTGTTTGTAGGCCCACGTGAGCACCGCCGCGAATTCGTCGTTCGTCACTTCGCGCCGGCCGATCTCGTAGGCGTCGAGGTAGACGTCGTGGCGAGGCAACTCGAACGACGAACCGGGCTCGCCGGATCGCATCCCCATCTCGAACCAGCCCGCGGGCACGTCCACGGTGTCGACGAGGGGCTGGTCCAGGTTCAGGTACTGGCCGCCCTGTCCCTGGTAGATCGTGTTGTCGACGCCGGCGAAGGCGAACAGTTCGACGGCGTCCGCTGGGGGGGCTTCGAAGTCGATCTGCAAGATCGGCCCGAGCGCGGCCTCGGGGATCCAGGTGTTGGCATTGGCGAGCTGCGGACTGCGCACTTCGATCCAGTAACCGCTGGTGACCGTGTCGGCATGGACGAAGGGTCCCAGCCAATCGGGACAGAGGCCGCCGTCGGCCTCGCCCACGAGTTGGGCGGTGAATTCATGCGGGCGGGAGAGATAGAACCACAACTGGCGTACGCCGTCGGGCACGTAGGTGGCGCGCAGAAACACGCGTCCGCGCCCAGCTTCCACCACGTATGCGGGTATCCGCACGCGGCCGGCCAGCGGGTCGTCGTCGGAGAACGGCGTCGTGTGGGACGGCCCGGTGTAGGTGTCGGACCGTGTGCCGAGGGTGATGCGGAACGAAGGCGTGAACGGCGTGGTCGAGCGGCGCGGGGTCACCCAGCGCATGGTGTACACGCCCTGAAGACACGCCGCGACCTCGCCAAACGCGGCCGCCAGCCCGTCGGCGTCGGCCGCCGCATAGTAACGTCCGCCCGTCTGCGAGGCGATGTCTTCCAGGCCGTCCGGATCGAGAGCGCCGCCGAACCCAATGCAGTACACATGTACATTGCGTTCGTTGGCCGCGCGGATGATGCCGGCGGGGGTTTGCAGGCTGCCCGAGTCGCGGCCGTTCGACACGACCACAACGTAGCGCTGCTCGTCGTCGCCCTCGCTTGTGGTCGACTCCTGGACGGCCGCGTACACCGCGTCCCAACAGGGCCCCCGCAACGAAGAGGCCGCCACGTGATCGCCGCGGATTGTGTCGATGCGATCGTGGAGCAGCAGCTTGTCCGTCCTGAAGTCGGTGACCTTCGCCGGTGGCGTGTTCTCGTCGCTGAAGGCGTAGAGGCCGATTTGCGCGTCGGCGCTAAGGGCGTCAATAAAGTCCTTGGCCGCTTGCTCCATCGTGTCGACGGCGTCCGATACCCCATTCCCGTCATCATCGGCGTGTTTGCCGATCGCCGCCGTGTTCTCCGTGTAATCCAGTGCCAGGAAGCACTTGCGCTCTTTGCCCGCCGCGCCCGCCAGCACGATGGGCGTCGAGTATTCGTAGAGCCGGGCGCCGTTTTCCATGGCGGCAACGGTGAACTCATCCGGATCGTTTATGACGGGGCGTTCGTCCTGATCTTCCAGCGAGAAGGTGAAATCCAGCAAGTACGGGTGCGTGTAAGTGGGTACGACGCGCTCGATGTGCAGTTCGGCGATCTCGCCCTCACCTTCACCCTCGCCTTCGCCCTCACCACCGGGCGGGAACCAGGGGCATCCCACGAGCAGCAGGCACACTACTAACACGAGGAGCGTCAGTGCCGTGGCGCGATGCAGAGGATCCGCACTACTGAATGGGCGTCGCATCGAGGTTAGTTCTCCCTGGGTACCCACGCGGTTACGCCGCCGCCGGACGGATTGCGTGGCAGCGTGCGCCGGGCGCTGACGTTGATAGTTTGGGACAGGCGGGGGGGGATGTCAAGGGGGCCGCGAATACCCGAACGGCAGGTGCTCAGCGGGACGGGGGTAGATGCCGTGATGAAAATCAAGCTTTCCCCAGTTCCAAACAGAGTCATCCCGCGTTGCTGCCACCCCGTTCGGGGCTCGTTGGCGAGGCCGGTTTTCCGTGGGCTCGCTCCGCTCACCCACGGCTATGTGCCGCCAGCCCTTCGGGCCTATCCACCGTTCGCGGCGCGCTCCGGAGCGAAACCACCTCCGCCAGCCTTCTCCATCCCGGAACAGGCCATATTCCCGAGACCACTGCTGTCCTAAACAAACTGAGTCTCGGACCGATCATCGGAAAAGACCAACGTTTCGGATAGGCCATGGGCCTGTTTGCTCGCTTTCCAGA
>JAACEL010000021.1 GCA_011682535.1 Nitrospiraceae bacterium
CCATCTTCGAGCGCTTCTCAATCGCAAGAACCTCAAAATAGCGGGCTATTCCTGCGGTTTTGCTCAATCGTCGCGCTCAAATCCGACGCAAATCCGAGCACGGAAACGGCAAACTTATTCTTGCACGAGCCCTTAGTCGAGCACGCAATCGACCCGGGTGTTCTGACTGCTCTCGGGAGTGTATTGGTGTAATTCGATCCGCACACCGCTGGGATCGGTGAGCCATGCCTGCCAGCTCCGATCGCCTCCGAGGGACTTGTCGCTCACCTCAACCCCCTGCGCACGCGCCCTGTCAATGAAACCGTCCATGTCCGCTACTTCGAGACAGATGTGTTTGATCGGCGGGTTGGCGGCCTCAGGGGTAGACTCCTGTTCAAAGACTTCGATAAACGAGCCATCCGGCAGCGCCAGGTAGAACCCGCACTCCTCGCCATTGCGAATGAACGCGAAATGCCGTTCAAACCCTAACACGTTGCAGTAGAAGTCCTCCGTCGCGCGAAGGTCGGCCGTCCCTATGCACACATGCGCCATCCCAGTGATCATACTCAACATCCTCCTGAAGTCATGCCGCCGACCACCCACACAATCCCGGCTTACCGCTGGAACCCTTCCATCTCTTCCCTATCATAACCGAAGAGGGCAAGCGCTTGACAGGAACGGTATTCCGCAATCCGCAATCCGCATTCCGCAATAGAGCAACCCGTGGGCGCGTTTGGCGTGTCCGACGTCTCCAATTGGCGTCACGGCTTGCTCTTACCCGCCGATTTGGGCCTAACTCGTTGTCTTGCACGAGTACGCCTCTCTTTGAGACTATGGCGTTTGGGATTGCATCCTGAGTGGAGAACAGAGACCATGATTTCAAGACGGGAGTTCTTGCGGGGGATGGGCGGGGCGGCATCGATCGCCATGGCGGCGGCAGGCAGGGCGTGGGCGGCGCCTGAGGGCGCGTCCCGGCCCAACATCGTCTGGATCTACAGTGATGACCACGCCCAGAACGCGGTCAGCGCCTACGGTAGCCGCCTGGCCAAAGTGGCCCCCACTCCGAACATCGACCGCATCGCCCAGGAAGGCATCCTGTTCAACAACAGCTTCGTCACCAACTCCATCTGCGGCCCCTGCCGCGCCGTCGTCCTGACCGGCCTGCACAGCCACCTCAACGGCTTCCGCAAGAACGGCGACCGATTCGACGGCGCCCAGCGCACCTTCCCCAAGCTCCTCCAGCAGGCCGGATACCAGATGGCCCTATACGGGAAATGGCATCTGGGCACCGACCCCACCGGCTTCGACGACTGGGAAGTCCTGCCCGGCCAGGGCCACTACTACAATCCCGATTTCCTGACGCCCAACGGCAAAGAGCGAGCGCACGGCTACGTCACCGACATTATTACCGACAAGGCCCTCGACTGGCTCGACACCAAGCGCGACCCGGACAAACCTTTCATGCTCATGGTGCAACACAAGGCCCCCCACCGTGAGTGGCAACCGGGCCCCGACCACCTCACCACCTTCGACGACGTGGAGATTCCCGAACCGGACAACCTCTTCGACGACTATGCCGGCCGGGGCTCCGCGGCCAAACTCCAGGACATGACCATCGAGAAGACCATGCGCCTCGGTCCCGATCTCAAGGTATGGAACGAGGAACCCGACGAGGACTCGAAGGGTCCCTGGCGGCGCACTTTCGGGCGCATGAACGAGCAGCAGCGAAAGGACTGGTTCGCCGCCTACAATCCAAAAAACAAGGCCTTTCGAGAGGCCAATCTCCAAGGCAAAGACCTCGTGCGCTGGAAATATCAGCGTTACATGAAAGACTATCTCCGCTGCATTGCTTCGGTCGATGACAACGTCGGGCGCGTCCTCGACTACCTTGAAGAAAAGGGGCTCGACAAAAACACCGTGGTCTTCTACTCGTCGGACCAGAGCTTCTACCTCGGCGAACACGGATGGTTCGACAAACGCTTCATCTACGAAGAGTCTCTCCGCACCCCCCTCCTCGCCCGCTGGCCGGGCGTCACCGCGCCCGGTTCCAAGACCGATCGGCTTGTGCAGAACCTCGATTGCGCCGAGACCTTCCTCGACATCGCCGGGGTCGAAGTCCCGGCCGACATGCAGGGCCGTAGTCTCGTTCCGTTAATGAAAGGAGAGCCCCCGGCCGATTGGCGGTCGTCCATCTACTACCACTACTACGAAGGCGAGGGCAAAGTACACAACGTCTACCGCCACTACGGCGTGCGTACCGAACGCTACAAACTCGTCTACTTCTATACCCTCGACGAATGGGAGTTCTACGACCTCCAAACCGACCCGCAGGAAATGAAGAGCGAATACGACAACCCCGCCTACGCCCAACAAGTCGCGGCGCTGAAGACCGAACTCGCCCGCTTGCGCAAGCACTACGCCGTCCCCGAAGACACGGACGCGAGAAAAGGCTAAAGGAAACGCGTTCCCCTCACAGGATCTTCCTCAGCAGGGGCGCGCGGCGGACCACGTCTGACACGGCGAAGCAGGCGGTCGTGGCGAGGACGGTGAGGACGAGAAACTTGAGCAGGGGCGGGATGGCGGCCTCGGACAGCCAGTAGGTGCCCACGACGACGAAGAATGGGTGGAGGATGTAGGTGGTGTAGGCGCTCCGCGACAAGGAGCGAGACAGCCGTCCCGCCCGGTTGAAGCGGTCACGAAACAGGACCAGCAGTTTCATGCTGATCCCGAGGCATAAGGTCGGCTCCCAAGCGGCATAGGCGAAGGCCTGCCAGTGCATGCCGCCCATGAACGAATCGGTGCCATCACTCAGCGCTCCACCCACCACCATCAACACGGGCATCAACAGAATCAACACAAGCGACGCGCCAAACCAATAGTTGGCTTGTCTTCGGGTCAACGCATTCAGCCACCCGAACCGGCACGCCCACACGCCGAAGATGTACATGCTCACGTAAAGCGGGAAGTAGCCGAACTGAAGGCCCAGAATTCCCGTACCCACCGGCCACCAAAGCCTGACCGCAAAGGCGGCGATCCCGATGGCGATCACAAAGCCGATCATGGCCCGGTTCGTAGGCAGTGGGCGCGTTCGTTCACCCCGCGAATCTGCGGGATATGCCCGCCGAACGCCCACATAGGCTCCCGCGAAGATCAGCAGCGCCAGCACAAACCAAAGCGGGCCCGTGCCGGTAGTGTGAAGGGCGTTGTGGCGCATGAAGTCGAGGTAACCCTCCGTCGTCGCGCCGCGAAACCGGCGGAGGAGATAGACGAGGCTCGGGTTGAGCACGAAGAAGTACGCCACCAACGGAATTCCCAACCGCTTCAGGCGATCCTTGAGAAAGGCTGCGGCCCCCTTCTTGTCGTATGACAACGGCGTGAAGAACGCCGACAGCAGGAAGAACAGGCTCATGAAGAACGTCTGGTTAATGGCGGTGAAGAAGGTCAACAGGATCGGCGCGATACTATCCTCCGGCGGCGGAATCACGTAGTACCAACCACCCGGGGTGCCCCAGGCAATCGCGGTGTGGTGGGCAATGACCAGCGCCGTGAGAAACACACGCAGGTTGTCCAGGTACAGCAGGCGCGGGGCATCGGTTTTCGGAAGCGGCGGGACGCTGTCAGACATCTCTTCCTCCTCGCGAGTGGGTATTCAGCAGTTCCGAATCGCCGAGCAACTTCTATGTGTTCGAGTTCAGGAGTCCGATTCGTAATGGACCCACAACTTAGATGCCCGAAGTTGCAAAATGGTTAGAACGAGCACGATCGCGAACAACACCCAGGCCAACGCCGACGCATAGCCCATCTTCAGATAGCGGAAGGCGTTGTTGAATAGATGGTATGCGTAGAACAGGGTCGAGTCGACCGGTCCCCCCTGCGTCATGATGAACGCCTGGGTAAAGATCTGGAACGCGCCGATGAGCCCGATGATGAAATTGAACAGGATGTAGGGACTCAGCATGGGCACGGTGATGTTGAGGAACGAGCGCACAGGACCGGCCCCGTCTAGCTTGGCCGCCTCGTACAGGTGTTTCGGAATCCCCTTGATCCCAGCCAGCCACACAATCATTCCGCTCCCCGCCCCCCACAGCCCCATCAGGATCAGGGCCGGCTTCGACCAGTACCGGTTCTGGAGCCAGGCGGGCCCTTCGATCCCCACCCGCGCCAGCAGGTCGTTCAACACGCCCTGGTGCGGGTTGAAGATCCAGATCCACAGGATCGACGCGGCAACCGCAGGCATGATGGCGGGCAGATAGAAAAACGTGCGGTACACCGCCATGCCCTTCACTTCATAGCTCAACAGCATGGCCAGCCCAAGCCCAACCGCCATGCTCAGCGGAATCCCAAAAGCCATGTACACGGTGTTCCAGAGCGACTTGTAGAACAGTGGGTCGTCGGTGAACATGGCGTGGTAATTCTTCAGGCCCACGAACTGCGGCGGACCCAGGACATCGTACTCGCAGAAACTGATCAGCAGCGAGAACAGCAGCGGTCCGCCTCCAAACACGAGGAACCCCAGCATCCACGGCGACGCGAAGCAGTAGCCCGCCCACAGTTCCCGGCGGAAGTAGGAGCCCACCGAGGTTTTTCGCACGAAGTAGAAATGGACCGCCACGCAAGCGGCCAGCATCAGGCCGATGTAGGCCACAACGATCGGCGCCCAACGCAGCGTAACCCGTTCTTCGTGCTTGTAGATGCGGTCCAGTTCTTTCTGTACGACAGCCGTGTTGGTATCGAGCGCGATCTGGGCATTGCGGATGGGATCGCTGGGGTCGTAGCGTTTGTAGATCCCGTCTTCCATCGCGCGCACGTGCGACGTCCACAACAGTTGCCCGACCGGAGTAACGGGCAGACAGCGCGCAGACGGCAGCGCCTCCACGAACAACCGCTTGGCGTCCTTGAACTTCTGCTCCACCGTCACGTCGCTGTAGAGATAGTGCTCCAACGCCCACACCGTAATGTCGCGACGGGTGCTGAACCAAGGAATGAACGTACTGCCACTGGCGCGGGCCGCTTGGCGCATCGCGTCGGCGCGTATCTGGTACGCCCGCTTCGACGCGAGGTATTTCATGAATTCCCACGCCTCTTCGGGATGTTTCGCGCCCGTGGGAACGACCCACGACCAGCCCGCGCTCCATCCCAGCGACGCACGGCCCTCAGGCGCAGGCGCCATCGCCACGCCAAATCGCATGTCGCGTTTGCGGTTGGCGATGGTATTGAGGAAGCCGTCGGTGTCGATGCGCATGGCCACAGTCCCCGAGAGAAACGGATCAAGGTCACCACTCTGGAACGTCGATTGGAAAGCGCTCACCGCCTCGGCGCCGCCCATCGCGTCATACAACTCCGTCATGTAGGCCAGCGCCTCGACGATCCGCGGGTCGTTGAGCGTGCAGGTGCGCCCGTCCTCGCTCATGAACTCGCCCCCGTTCAGCCAACCGTAGAGATACAGCCACGAGTTGCCGAAGTTGGGAATGAAGCCCACCTGCCGCAGTCGGCCATCGGCGTCGTATTCGGTGAGCAGCTCCGCACACTGTCTGAGTTGCTCCCAAGTACGCGGTGGGCCCGCCTTCGCCGGATCCGCCGGGTCGACACAACCGATGGGAATCAACTGGTCAGCGTACCGATCGAGGATGTCCTGATTGTAGTAGAGGGCGCGGTTGTCCGTGTCCGCCGGCACCGCGTACAACTCGCCTTCGTAGATGGCGTCCGCCCACGACGGTTCAAAGAACATCTCTTGCTTGAGCGTCATCGGGTCGTCCGGGCGCGCCGCCAAGTCGCGCTCGTAGAAACGCTGTAACGACTGAAACGCACCCCGCGCCGCCAACCCGCCCACGGCGAAGCGATTGAACCACACCACGTCCGGCGGATCGCCGCCCGCCACCGCCGTCACCAGGCGCTGCGGATCGTCGACTCGGTTGATCGACGCCGTCTGGCCCATCACGACTTTGATGGCTGGGCGTCCGTCGGAACCATCGTGGAGCGCCTCGAACCCCTGAATGAGATCGGAGCTTAGCGTGTCCCACTCCGTGCCCCAGTAATAAAGCGTCACCGTCTCGGATGCGGCGCACGCACCCGCCACAAGCACCAAAGTTGCCACGCTAGCGAACCATCGATCCACGTCGTCAAAACTCCTCTTCAGTCAGCGAGTACTTGCGGCCCCCTCACGCGCCCGGCGCAAGTTGGCCAGCGCGTTGAGATAAGCCGTGTTGTGAGGCAACCAGACCTCGTTGGGCTCGAACGCGGGAATGTCGAGTCCGCGCAGATCGAGGAACGGGCGGTCGTCCTTCACCGCCCGCCATGTCACGCCATTCACGACGCTCCCGGGCACGGCGCCACGCGGCACACCCGCGAACGTATACCGGTGGTGATAGGTGGGCAGGAAAACGCTGCCGCATCCCTCCATGAGGCTCAGGTCGAAGGGATTGTTGCCCAGTTCCCAGTTGAACTGGTCGTAGATGAACTCGAGGTATTTCGGGTTTGGTTCGTACTGATACGCCATGGCCACCGTATTGGCCGCATAAAGCAGGTCGCGGCTCGTACCCACGTGCCATCCTCCCTGCGCCTCCGGCGTCCCGAAGAAATTCGGCCGCTCGGCCGTGCCACCCATCGGCATGATGCCAAAAGGATTCGCGCTCCGCGCCAGTATCCCGTCGGCCTTGGCCACCAGCGCATCGCGCAGACCCGCCGCGTGGTCCTCGCCGAACAACGCGTCGTACAGACGGACCGAGTCGGCCACGTCCGGGTTCGGCCCCGGGAACAGATCCTTGGCGAGTGCCGCGTACTTCCGGTCACCTGTCGCCGCGAAAAGATCGACCGCCGCCGAAAACTGGAACGGCCCACGCCGGTCGTTCGCCAGCGCCCAGCCCATCGCCCGATCCGCCGCCGCGACCCACGGGGCCTTGTCGTCCACGAAACGCGCGATCCGCGCCATGGCTGCCAAGTGTTGCGACGAGTCGCGCCCCATGTCTTCCGGCCCGTCGAACGGGCGCTCGTCGCCCGTTCCTGGAACGTTGTCCGTCTCCAGTTCAGGCGCGCCCCAGAACCCATAGCCCGAGGTAATGCCACCGAACGCCGAGCCGTCCGGCGCAATCATCCGCCTCGAATGCTCGCCGCCCCACAGGATCTCGTCCAGGAAATCACTCCGCCCATTCCCGTCCTCGTCCTGCACGTCGAAGGCTGCCTTGCCGATGCTGTACGCCCGCGCCAGACCCTGCACGTAGGGCGCGTTGTGATAGGTGTTGTAATCCCCTGCGTCGTGCCAGCCGCCCCACAGTTCATACTGCCGTTCCCCGTCAAGGCTGCGCGCATCGTCGAGGTGGCACGCATCGTGGAAACCCGGAATCGCCATCCCGCACCGCTGGTAGTAGAAGAACCGGTACGCGTCGCGCGAGGTTCGGGCCCACAGCAGGTTCTCGCCAATCTCGAACGGCCACGACAGCGCCGTCCGGCCACCCAGTATGATACGGACGCGATACCGGCCGGGCGTGTCCCACGCCGAGAAGTCCCCGCGCCAATATTCGTAGCCCCAGTCGTTGCCGTAAGCACCCGTGATTCGCCCCGCATGCGCCAGCGGCGCAGTGAACACCCCATTCCCGTCCTCGTCCACGATCTCGAACGTTGCGATCTCCGCCCTGAAATTGCTTTGCGCCGTGAACCGTTTCGGCGCGCCCGCGTCGTACCCGACTTGGTTGACCAGCGGCTTGAGTTGGCGGCGGCGCGCGAACACGCCCACGAGTTGGGCATCGTCCCACCACACGGGCTCTTCCCCGCCCGCCACACACAGCAACTGAACCCATCGCGCGCCAAACGGTGGCCGCACGCCGCTGAGGGCATGGTGCGCCCAGCCGCCATCATCCGGAGCCGCGGCCTCGAGTACGTCCTCGCGAAGCACGCCCGTCAGACCTTGCCAGCGCAAAAGGGACATGCCAGGCTCGGAGCCGCGGCACGCAATGGCCGCATCCACCAGGCGCAGTTCGGACGCCACCTCGATCGGCGCCGTCGCCACGGCAAAGCCGCCCGTCGCCCCCGACACGCGCAGCGACGAAGCCCCTTCGCACTTCACTTCAGAGTCCAGCACCCACTGGCCATCACCCGCGCCGGTCGATGTCCAACCGCGCGGCAGCTTCCGGCGTGCCGCGTACAACGGGATACGCTCCTGCTCGCCGGACACCACCTTGCCATCCTCGAAGCCGCCGTGGGCGAACAGTGAGAGGCGTTCGGCAATCGTGCGATTCGGCGCGGCCGCGGCCGATCCGAACGACGCGCCCGACTGCGCCGCGTTGTACCGCCGGCTGGGCCAGGGCATTAGGGCGGGGTCATACCGGCCGCCGAGTGTCAGGCACCGCAAGGTCTTGTCGCTGCCGCCGAACAGGATGTCGGTTTTCCCGTCCCCGTCCACATCGGCCATCGTGGCCGCATACATCAACCGCAGGCCGGCCTTGAAACGCCACTCCAGCGACCCGGCCGCGTCCAGGCAGTACAGATAATGGTCGCCGCCCGCGACCAGCACTTCGACCATGCCGTCGCCATCCACGTCACCCAGCGACGGGGCCGCATGGGTGCGCTTGCCGATGGGAAACACCCACCGCGTCTCTCCGTCACACGTCAGGCAATACACATACCCCAGCGAGTCGGCCACCACGATCTCCGCGATACCGTCCTGATCCAGATCGCCCACCGAGATGCACGAACTGGGGTACACATCCGCCGCGCCCACCATCACCACACGCCAGACCTGCGCCCCCGTTTCCGCGTCGAACCGGTACACCGCGTTGTCGTCGAGCGACTGACAATACAACTCGGGCGCCCCGTCCCCATCGGTGTCCGCGATGACAACCGAACTCTTGAAGCTGTCGCCGCTGCGGACCCGCCAGCGGAGGGTACCGCCGCTGTTGACGCACAACGGGCCCGTCATGGAAGCCGCGAATACCTCGGATTTCCCGTCCCGATCCACATCGGCCGCCGCCATGGGGGCGGTGATATGGAGCGCGCCATCGTCCTCGGACCCGGCATACCGCCAGAGCGATTCGCCTTGGGCGTCGAGGGCGATGATGCCTCGTCGCTCCGTGCCGGCCACCAACTCATCGCGACCGTCCCCATCCAAGTCGGCCCATAGCACGCCCCCCCACTCGATGCCGCCGATCTTCTTGCGCCAAAGCTCCGCGCCACTTTCGGCATCCACGCAAGCCAGCCACCCGTCGCTGTTGCCGACCGCCAGCGTGCCCTTGCCCGGGCGCGCGGTGAAGCTCAGAGCCGCCGCCGACGTAAGGCGTTTCGACCACTGGCCGTCATACTCCCACAATAGATTACCCTGCGCATCGACACAACACAGCCGCCGGGCCTCACTGTCGCTCAGGATGGTCTCTTGCCCCGGTGTCGGAGCCACATCCGCCACCAAAGGTGGCGCATAGAGATTCGACTGGGCCTTATAGGCCCACACCAGTTCGGGTTCCGCCCCCCCAGCGGCCAAAGACACCGCGCTCAACAGGAGAATCGTCCACGTCATTCTGGGCATACCGTCCACGCTCCTTCCGTTGTCAAACCCACCCGAGCATACCGATCCCCCCATCCGCCATTCCAGTGCCGCATCAGGCCAAGATCGCCACGTGGCAGCCATTTTCGCTCCGGCTCCACAGATTGCACGGATTTCTTAGCGCCGCATAGCCGCAACCAAAGAACGATCTAACCACAGAGCCACAGAGGACTCCGAGAACTCCGAGGAGTACTGGCCACCGATCTTCACGGATTCTCAGCGCCAACGGCGCGGCCCATATCAGCCTGGGCCCAAGGCCCAGGTTCAAGAATTGAAGGTAGCAGGGCTGAAAGCCCGAGTCATGGAGCATACCCACATCGCTGGGGCCAACCCATGATGGATCGGGCTTTCAGCCCTTGGGATACTTGTGCTCTTCGACCTGGGCCTTCGGCCCAGGCTGATATGAAACGGGCCTTCGGCCCTACCGGATGGGATGCAGGTGAGACGCCTGCGCTACGGCGTGCGAAGAACAGGTTAACGTATAGGTGTGCCAGAGCTTACGGAAAAAACAGGTGTCGCTTACGAAGATTCCGACAGATAGTAGTGCGGATGGAATGGATGGTCTCGACAAAAGCGCCTGCCGAGCTTCGCCGAGCAAGCCAAGGGCGCCACTGGGTATGGAGTTGTTGCTTTCCTCAGTGTCCTCTGTGGTGAGACACGCCTTCTCTGGCCACGGAGGACTTGGAAGAGCATGGCCGGAACTCAAAGGGATTCAAATACGAATCAGGGGAGACGAGAACGACCACCACAATGCCTTGCCGCACCTTGAGTTCCACTGAGAATTTCGTCAAGAAAACAACACTTTCGGAGATAGTAGTACAGATTCAGACGATGTCATTGGGCTCAGCCAGTCCACGCAATCCGTGCAATCTGTGCAATCCGTGGACGAGTCCGGCGAACTCGGTGACGCCTTGACTATTAGAACGGCGCTGCTGTATGATGCGACGCATAAAATCTCTTACCTTTTTCGCGCCGGGGTTCAGTGCGAAGCGCTGGTTAACATCAAGGAGTCTGGTGTTCTATGGCAAAAGTAGAACTCAAGAATGTTAGGAAGGTGTATCCTGGCAACGTAGAAGCCGTTAAAGAGGCCGATCTCGTCATTGAAGACAAAGAATTCGTCGTCCTCGTCGGCCCATCCGGCTGCGGCAAGTCCACCACCCTGCGCATGATCGCGGGCCTTGAAGAGATCACCGAAGGTGAAATCTATATCGACGGCCGCTTGGTCAACGATGTCCCCCCGAAGAACCGCGACATCGCCATGGTTTTCCAGAATTACGCGCTGTACCCGCACATGACCGTTTACAAGAACATGGCGTTCGGCCTGATTCTGCGCAAGTATCCCAAGAACGAAATCAAGGAACGCGTGGCCCAGGCCGCCGAGATCCTCGGCATCGGAGAGCTGCTCGACCGCAAGCCCAAGGCCCTGTCGGGCGGTCAGCGCCAGCGCGTAGCCGTAGGCCGGGCCATCGTGCGCCAGCCCAAAGTGTTCCTGTTCGACGAACCGCTCTCCAACCTCGACGCCAAACTCCGTGTTCAGATGCGCGCGGAGATCAGCAAGCTCCACACGAGTCTCCAGTCAACCATGATCTACGTGACCCATGACCAAGTCGAAGCGATGACCATGGGCGACCGGATCGTCGTCATGCTGGACGGCGTGATCCAGCAGGTGGCCAATCCGCTGACGTTGTACAACAAGCCCGTCAACAAGTTTGTCGCCGGCTTCATTGGCAGCCCGCCAATGAACATGCTGATCGCCACGATCGTAGCGGAGAACGGCTCGTTGCGCGTGCGGGACGACGCGGGTGGCTTCGATCTGGCCGTGGCGGATGTGCACAAGAGCGCCCTCGATAGCTATGCGGGGAAGAAGGTCACCTTCGGTATCCGTCCAGAGCACGTGCACGAGAACCCAAACCAGATAGCCGAGGCGGGTACAAGCATCACGGCCAACGTCGAAGTTGTCGAACCGATGGGGTCGGAAATCTACCTCTACCTCGACATCGCCGGCACGTCGGCCACCGCCAGAATCCATGCGAGCGCCGAGCCCAAAGTCAATACGGACCACATTGTCGACATCGCGATGGAGGAAGCCCACTATTTCGACGGCGACACCGACATGGCCATCGTCTAACCGACACCTAACGGCACTATCCCAAACGGCGCGCTCCGGCGCGCCTTTTCCTTGGCAAGCGTACAGGGGACTCAGATGAGCGTACTGGTCACTGGAGGCGCGGGCTACATCGGCAGCAACGCGGTCGAACAATTGCTCGCCGCGGGCGGGCAGGTCGTCACGCTCGACAATCTGAGCACGGGCTATCGCGAAGCCCTGTCACCGCAAGCCCATTTCATCGAAGGCGACATCCACGACGGCGCTCTGTTGCGGCGTATCTTCGCCGACCATGACATCGACACCGTCATGCATTTCGCGGCCTTCATCGTGGTCAGCGAATCCTGCGCCGACCCGCGCAAGTACATTGACAACAATGTGATCGGCGCGTTGTCCGTCTTGGACGCGATGATCGATTCGAAGGTGCCCAACTTCATCCTCAGTTCCACGGCCGCCGTCTACGGCGATCCCGAGTCGGTACCGCTGACCGAAGACATGCCCAAGCGTCCGAAGAACCCCTATGGGCTCACCAAGCGCATGATCGAGCAGACGCTGGAGTGGTACGGCGAGGCCTACGGGCTCAACTATTGCCTGCTGCGCTATTTCAACGCGGCCGGGGCCAGCGCCACCTACGGCGAAGCCCACGTGCCCGAAACCCACCTCATCCCCAACATCCTCATGGCAGCCGACGGCGAGCGCGACTGCATCACCGTCTTCGGCGACGATTATGACACCCCCGACGGCACCTGCGTGCGCGATTACATCCACGTGATCGACCTCGCCCAAGCCCATATCCGCGCCATGCAATACCTGCGCAACGGCGGCGCCTCGGAAGCCTTCAACCTCGGCAACTCGGTCGGACACTCCAACCTGGAAGTGATCAAGGCCGTGGAACGCGTGTCGGGCAAGACCGTACCACTCGAGTTCGGCGAGCGCCGCCCGGGCGACGCGGATCGGCTGGTGGCCTCGTCCGGCAAGGCCCGGGCCATGTTGGGCTGGGAGCCGGCGCGCGGCGACATCGACGTGATCGTAGGGGATGCGTGGAACTGGCGCAAGAACCACCCGGGCGGATACTCGCGGAAACCCGAATAGACGCACAGCCAACGCCTACAGGAGCGGGATGGAGTCCCGGTGAGCATCGACATCTCCCAAGCCAAGAACGACTTCAAAGTCCACTTTGGATTCGCACCGGAACTGGTGAGCCGCGCTCCCGGACGCGTCAACATCATCGGCGAACACACCGACTACAACCACGGTTTCGTGCTTCCGATGGCCATCGAGCGCGAAACGCTAATCGCGGCGCGCCGCCGCGGCGACCGCACCCTCAACGCCTTCGCCGCCAACCTGGGCGCCAGCGTCGAAGCCAGCCTCGACAACCGGGTCCGCGACCCGCGGAACAGTTGGATCGACTATGTGCTCGGCGTGGCGGATGAACTGGCCAAACTCGACAAGCCGCTGACAGGCGCCGACCTGATGATCGTGGGCGACGTGCCCATCGGCTGCGGACTCAGCAGTTCGGCCAGCCTTGAGATGGCCACGCTGACGCTGTTCGAGGCACTGGGCGGGTTCAAGATCGAAGGCGCGGAGGCTCCCAAGCTCGGCCAGCGCGTCGAAAACTGCTTCCTCGGCCTCAATACTGGCATCATGGACCAGTTTATCTCGCGCATGGGCAAGCGCGGCCACGCCCTGTTCCTCGACTGCCGCTCGCATGCCTACGAACTGGTTCCCGTCGCCTTTGCCACCGCCAAGTTCGCGATCGCCAACACCTGCGTCTCCCGCGGACTGACCTCGTCGAAGTATAACGAGCGGGTCAACGAATGCGCCGAGGCCCGCGCGGTCATGAATGCCCAACTGGAACGCGACGGCACCCACCTGCGCGATTTCAGTATGGACGACCTCAACGCCTGCCGCAGCGCCATGCCGGACAACGTGTTCCGCCGGGCGCGCCACGTGATTGGCGACAATGCCCGCACGCTGGCCGCCTGCGGCGCCATGCGAGCAGGACAGACCGCCGCATTGGGCAAGCTGATGAACGACGGCGACGCCAGTTGCCGTGAGGACTACGAGATCACGTGTCCCGAACTCGACGCGATGACGGCCATCGCGCGCGCGATTCCCGGATGCCACGGCGCCCGCATGACGGGAGCGGGTTTCGGCGGCTGCACCGTCAACCTGGTCGAGACGAACACCCTCGACCAGTTCGGCGAACGCCTCATGGCCGAGTACACCGCGCACACGGGTATCGAGGGCGAAATGATCGTCTCATCCCCAGCGGAAGGCGCCGGCTTGGCTGGCTAGCCCTTCGGTAAAATCGAGTTTTCTTCGGTTTTCGCCCAATATATGCGCATCCACATCCCTTTCCTTTGCAACACCTTGCACTATTATTTCCGGGGACCGTTTGGCGTTTCGTGGAAGTATGTGGCATAATTCAGCGCACGAATGACATATTGGGTCTCATCGTTTCCCGTCGGGGTTGCGGGATGGTTGCGTGCGAGCTAGAATCGTAGTAGGGTTCTGAGTGCTCAGAACTGCGCACGAAGCTAAACCGGCAAGTACGGCAAGGCAGGGCGTAGCGGGAAACGGAAGGCTGGTATGGATGGCCGGTCCGATTTCCCTTGGCTTCGCCTGTGTTGTAAACGGAGGGGCGCTATGGGAACGGAACGAACAGCCGGTATGCGTGGCACATGCTCGCGACGGGAGCGCGGTTTCACGCTGTTGGAGCTGACGCTGGCGGTGGCCATTTTCACGGTGGTGATCGGTGTGACGGCCACGTGCCTGATCTCTTTCTATTCGACGATGGAGACCGAGCACCAGCGCGTGCTGGCATACAACCACTGCCGCAGCGTGTTGAGCGACATGCGCACCATCCGCGACGCCACCCCGAATACCAGCGACAACCCTACGGCCTTTCAGGACGCTCTGTTCGCCATGTATCCCGATGGCGTAGAGATGACGGGGCCCTACGAGCTCTCGGAGTCCAAGGTGATCGCCACCTATGAGAGCACGGACGCGGGCACGAACCCCATTGTGCCCACTGTCGCGGTTCAATGGAACGACCTGCGCGGAAGGCAGGTCACCGTGAGTCTGTCCAGTGCGATCACGGACCGGTAGGAGGGCCTGACCATGCACAATCACCGAGGCTTTACACTGCTCGAGTTGACCATCTCGATGGCGATCCTGACGGTCGTCAGCCTGCTGACCTTCCTCGTGACCAACTCGTCCACGAAAGCCGCCGCCATCGCCGAGGGCAAGGAAGGCGTACACGCGGCCGTACGCGACGCCATGAACACCCTGGCGAGCGAGCTGCAACTGGCCGCCAAGACAACCAACAACGCGCTCACCCCCCCGCTGGCAGCCGTGCAGGTAAACGGAACCGATCCCGGGGAGGTCACGTTCCAGATTCCTGACGACAGTTTCGGACTGCGCTGGTCGACGCCAATCACCTATCGATTCGTGAACGAGGACGCCGGTGAAGGATTGGGCGCGGGCAATGCGCGACTCGACGAAGGGGAAGACCTCGATGGGGACGGAGCCCTGACACGCCACATTGTGCGCGTTCAGGACGGCGAAGAACGAGTACTGGGACTGACCAACGATCTCAGCGACGTGCAATTCTCACTCAGTCCCAACAGCGACGTGCTCACCATAACCCTTTCGGCCAGCAAGGTCGTCAACACCCGGCGACAGGATCTGGTCCGGGCAACCGCCACGAGCCGGGTCTATTTGCTGAACTAATGTCGGGAAAAATGAAAGGAGGGCGGCCTATGTCCAACCTGCGCAAGAGACAAGAGGGAATGGCGTTGTTCCTGACGCTGTTCGTCGTCGTCATCATCGCGGGCGCGGTCGCGCTGGTGGTGGGCAACGTAATGAACGCTCACAAGGGTACCGTCGCAGCCATCGGCCAGATCCAACTCGAAGAAGCCTGCAAGGCGGGCATCGACATCGGCATCGAGCAGGTTTGGAACGCCTACCGCATCGGACAAGGCAACACCACGGGCAACCTAGCCTCATACCGAGTATTCATCGACGCGCTCGTCGCTAATAACGAAGACATTAACGGCAACGGCATCCAAGACGCCAACGAACAGGACTGGAACGGGAACGGCGCGTTCGACATCGCCGACGCCGTGGTGCTGATCTCGGAGGGCGAACCGCGCGCGTTGCAGTCGGGCGCCAGCATTACAAGCCTGACGCTCGCGCGCACAGACGACGTGACGGGCAGTTCGCTGACGCTGCAGGCGACGGCGGAATTGAACGGCCGCTCGCGAACCGCCGCGCAAACCCTGCGCGTGTCGGGCGAGCGTTTCGCGGGTTTCCAATTCGCCGTGCTGGCCAACAACATCAACTGCATCCTGTGCCACGCCCGCTTCTACGATTACTACCAACAGAACAACACCGACCCGGACAACTACGGCAGTTTCGATCGGATCAAGGTGGCGGCGTTGGAGTCGCTGCTGATCCGCAAGAACGAAAACGACTCGAAGGTGGCCGGGACCGTGTACACGCGCGGGCACGTGTTCAATAAGGACGGCAGTGAACTGAACGCAAGTGGCATCTCCAGTTCCACGTTCGACAGCTATGTGTTCAGTGCAGACAACGGCGCGCTGCAGGAGAACGAAGCAACGGGCGACCTGCAGCTGTGCGACATGGAGAACGCGGGAGTTGATGGCGAAGGCATGCCGGACCAGTTCGCCAATCTGTACCTCGACTACCCGACCGACAAGGACATGATGACCGACGGCAGCTTGCCGACGAAGTTCCCGGCGCCATTCCCCGATGAAAACGGAAACCGCTATGTAGACGACAGCGAATTTGAAGCCTACGTCAACAGCGCGGACGGCGCAATCGACTTTGAACTGCCGCCGGAGCAGGCGGGCGGGGGCATCGTGGCCGGTGTGGCCTACGGAGTGCCTCATGGCGAAACCTACGTAGGGACGGATCCGCCGGTGGCCTCGAACGAGGCCCTCCAAGAATTGGCAACCAACGGCGCCTACGATGGCAACCTGGTGCTGATCGGCACGGTAGACGACCCGATCGTCATATCCAACAAGGTCGCCGTCAACGGCGACGTCATCTTGAAGGGGCCTATCAAGGGACGCGGCCAATTGCTGGTCAAAGGCAACGCCTATATCGTAGGCGACGTGACCTACGCGGACGCGGACGGCAAGTTCGGTGAGGCCGCGGACGGCACGGAAAACGCCTTTGCCATCCATGCGGGCGGCAACATCATGCTGGGCGACTACACGACCATCCGCGCTAAGAACAACTACAAGACCAACAGCAGCGGCGAGGACTATATCGACACGGGGACATGGCAGGGCAAGTTCATCCGCCTGGACAAGGAGCAATACAACCAGAGGATGAGTAACGGCGACTACACGGCTACGGGTTACTTCGACCCGGGCGTTGCGGACGCCGGAATCCCGCAGGGCGAAGAAGGGCAGATGAGCTTCACCACCACGGAGTTGACCCTGTTCAACCGGATGGAACGCCTCAAATGGGCTCCCCCTGGACATGAAGACTACGATCCGAACTACTATGTGCCGGACTACACGCCGCGCTACTACCGCCTGCGCGAAGGCGCGCCCATCTACCAGTACATTCAGAGCATGGCAACCAACCCGTCGCTCAAGGAACACGCCGTCAACTACAACAGTCCCGGCGTGGAGATCATCCCGGAAGACGACTTGGGCAGCGCGGCCGTGCTCGCCCTGGGGCCAAACGAGGCCTCTCCCCTCGTGCCCTGGATCAGCGAGGACATACTGCGCAACTTCTGGTGGCTGGACGAAGCCGAGCGCCGCGCCCGGCCGGGCCGCGACCCCTTCCGGTTCGACGGACTGCTGTACACCAACAACTCCATTTTCGGCGTGGTCCGAAGCAACAACAGGCACAAATCCGACACGTACGGCACGATGATCGTGCGGGGCAGCATCGTGTGCGCCGATCTGGGCGTGCTGATGATCGACGCAAGCGATACGGCGAACACCGGATTCCGCATGTACTACGACAAGCGGGTAGACGCGTTCCTCAACGTCGAAGACCCCACCCAGGTCGAGTTCGCGCGCCTGGTCTTCCAGTACGAACAACCACAAACGTAGGAGGGCTGACCCTATGTCTCAACCTGTCGCCAACCACCGCACGCAGAGTGCCCGCCGTCTCACGTGGATCCTGTGCGCGGCCGTCCTGTGCTGTGCAGGCGTCTCGCAGGCCGACACGGTGTTCTTCAAGGACGGCTCGAAGCTCGACGGCCTGGTCGGACGCCCAAACGCCGACACGATCATAATTCAACTCAGCAGCGGCCGCATGACGTTCGCTTACGCCGATGTCGCCCGTATCGAAAAGAACGACAAGAGAAACGAGACGGCCAAGGTCGTCAGTCTGGCAGCCAAACGCCACGCGGCGTCGCTGCGGGAGCGGACCGGTCTGAATCGTAAGCAGCGCGACGAGGTACGCAGAGCCATCGAGCCGCTATGGTCGCCCGACGAAGCCACCCGCAACGCAGCACGCGCTCAACTGGTGGAGATGGGCGGGAAGATGGACGTGTACAAGTTCATCGAAGCCTCGCTGCCCTACACCAAGGGCGAAGTGGTGCCCGAGTTGATGCAGGTGCTGGTAACAATGGACCCGCAGCGCTCGGCGCCAGTGCTGGAGCGGCGGGCGATGGATGTCGACCCGCGCAACCGCTCGAAGGCGCTGGCGCTGATGGCCAACTACGACGGCCCCGTGAACGAGCGGACGCTGGCCCGGGGCATCGTGGACCCGGAACCCTCCGTGCAGGCGGCCGCAGCCAAGGCCCTGGCGCAAACTGCGGGCAAACGAGCCACGCCGGTCCTCCTCGAAGGTCTCAAGAGCAACGACCCCCGCGTCCGAAATGCTTGTGGCGCGGCGCTTACGGAGGCATGGCAACTCAAGGCAGACGGTACTGAGCCCGCCTCGGCCTCGGAGTGGCGCGATTTCTGGGCGGCACGATCAGGTTCCGTCGACAAGGCGATCAGTGCGAACGGGCTCGAGCCACTGGTGACGGAAGAAGAATTGGCGGAAGTTTCCAACGATCATGACGAATAGGTGATCAGCCCCGTTTCCTCACGGCCGGGTCGCGGTTCCCGCGAAGGGACACAGCGTGGTCACTGTGCCGGTATGGAAATCGAGCGTCAGTTTCCGCCGATGCATCCGGACGGTGATGGACTTCCCCTCCCGGAATAAGTATGGACAGTCATACACCCGCGGAACCCTAAGCGAGATGGGGTGTCCGTCCACCTCCGGTAAACTACCGTCTCCCAACCCCATATGCAATACACAATCCTCCCCGGATCGGTCCTCAAACCGGTAGGAAATCCCCGCTTCATCGGACGTCCATATGTGCGTACCGACATACTCCATAAAGCCCTCCAGGTTGGTGTGAGCGCTGGAACGCCCGGCCACAAAAACCACAGGAGCGTATTCGTTGATGAGTCTCAGCCAGTTGCCGTCATCCCACTCGAACGGCTCCTCGGGCCCCTCCATCGAGAGCACACGCACGGCCAGGAAAGCGCCACCCTCTTCAAGGAACAGCCAGCCGTCTCGCCGTGCAAGTCGTTCCTTCATGCCATCACTGAAAAAAACGCGCATACCAGGCAACGTATGGGAAGCGTAGGGATTCTTGCCTACAATCATCACGTTCTCGTGCTGAACGGCCAAGTGCTGGTTAAATGTTGGCGTATGGTCCCCGTGAGCTTCCCCGATACACTGCGGATACACGCGGGCGTCGGGACTTGTGCGGAAAACGATTCCCTGCCAACGGTTTTGGGCGCTAATGGCGGCATAGGCCTCCCCCCCGTTCTCGTCTGGACGATGCGCCACACCCAACGCAGGGTCCACCCAGATGGAACCGAGTATGTAATCCGGTGTGCAGTAGGTGTATCGGACAAGCCGGGGGTCTTTGGTATCGAGGACATACCACGGCCCCGGGCGTAGCGGCGGACAGCCTTGAGCTGCGCGGCGGTCCATCTTGGCCGGTCGGCTGGAGCGGTAGACATACTCACCCCGCCCCTCCGTGTCAAGCGCCAAGTCGATCACGACATCGGGCAGGCGGTAGTTGGTGGTCCCCAAGACATAGTTGGCCTGGCCGCCTTTGGCGTCGAACCAATCGCCCTGCCCGGTGAGGATGCGCCCCATGAGGCGCCAGGAACTGGCGGACCCGCGCTGAGCGTACTTGCCGTGGTAACAGCGGGTCTTCCCGCCCCCACGCGTTCCCCCGAGCTGCTCGACCGCCCAGTCGGCCCACACGAGGTCGAGTAGCATCTCGGCCTTCCGCCGCAACATGGCGTCCTCGGCGAACTCGCTCAGGTTCACCAGCTCGGGCAGGAACCACTTGCCATACGTGGGCGAGTCGATCTCGACGAACAGCCCGTGCTTGGCGCGTTCCTCGCAGTAGCGCTCGTAATAGGCGGTCCAGGCCTGGGTATGTTGAGCGGGCGTCTGTCCGTCGGGCAAGGAACGACTCTGGTAGCCGGGAAGCTGGCTGACGGCCTGCAGCGCCAGGAAAGCGTTGGACAGGTCCATCATGTCGTGGTTCTCGCTGCCCTGGATATGCCAGACGTACTTGAGCTGCGCGCGTTCAATGGTGCTCTTGGCACATCCGTAGTTCCAGAATAGCTCGGCGAGGCACGCTTCAACGCCGGGTTCGATGTAGCTGGCAGTGGCACGACCGTGAGAGGAGAAGAGGTAGTAGATGCGTAACCACATACGCATGGACCACTTAACGGGCTCGGCCCCAGCCAGTTCGGGCGTCATCTCGGACGCACCGCCGAGGATCTCATCGTAGGCCTGCCTCAGCCGCCCGTTAGCCTCGTCGAGGCGCTCGTTGAGCCACATGGCCGACAAAGCGAACTGCAGGTGGCCGGCGTTTTCGTCGTCGAGCGTCCGCTGACACAGGGTTCTCCCAAACGCCCCATGGGCATCGCGAACCTTCTGGCACTCCGTGAGGCTCAATTCCGCATGCGCACCATCTGAACCCATGGCAAGTACCCCCACCAGTATGGCTAACCGAGTTGTCCGCACTGCCGGCCCTGTTGGGCGTGAAGACATCCGGCTCAATCACATTGCCATCACGCCAGTTGGCGCGCAGGCTGGGGCGCCCGCTGGCCACTAAGAGTCTGACTCCTAGGGCCAGACAGGCTGCAGCGGTTCGATGCCCAACTCGCGCGCAGCGCCCATCAGCACCTCGACGGTGTTCACCAATGGGAATTCGACTCCGACCTCGAAAAGCTCCCTCATGAATTGCGGGTCGTCCGTGCCGAAGTAGTTGATGCGTATACCCTTGTCTTTGAGAATCTTGACAAGCCCGGCCAGTTCCGCCGGAGGCGACTGGGCCAATTGGATGAACTTGGCGCCCAACTCGATAGTCAGGTCGACGTATTCTTCGGTGCCGCCCTGGCGCTCCATGTTGCAGATTAGGATGCCAGGCACAGCCGACCGCGCGCCTTCCGCCGCCTCGACTCCGCAAGCCAGAAAAGCCTGGTGCAGCCGGTTCTCGCGCTCGACCACGCGCGCCACGCGCTCGCCCAGCTCGCGGCCGCCCTTCAAATGGACATTGAGCCAGCAGTTCAGCGGCATCACGCGCAGAGCCTCGGTCAGGGTGGGCACGCGTTCACCGGCGAACTGGGCCGATTTCCAGCCGCCCGCGTCGAGCGCCTTGATCTCGGCCAGGGCCATCTCCGACACCCGGCCCACACCATCGGTGGTACGGTCCACGGTGGCGTCGTGGATCACCACGAGATGGCTGTCCTTGGTCAGGTACACGTCGAACTCGATCATGTGAGCGCCCAGGCGCCCGGCCTCGCGAAACGCCGCCAGGGTGTTCTCCGGATGCGTGTTCATGGCGCCGCGGTGCGCACAAAGACCACGCTCCGGCAACTCGAGCGGCTCGACCGCCAAGGCGGGACAGACGGCCAATAGACTCAGGGAAACGGAAACGATCATACTTCTCAAGACCTCTACTCCTGTGCCCAGACTCGCCCATGCGAACACGCCAAGGCGCGCCGCCCGTCGGATAAGCCAACTATGCAATACGTTACAGGAACCGAAGGTTCTTGGCAACCCCATGAGACATATTGGCTGAACAGCACAAGCCACAACCCAGCCCGCGTCGGGCATTAGGACGTCCGGTTCTCCTTGAATATTTCGCAATCCACGCGAAATAGTTGATAAAATCTAGAATTTAGTATAATATAGTATTGTGTTTTAATGAGCCTGCTGATCAAAGGGCAGAGTGTTGCGCGCGCATGATAAGCATGATAAGAGGGGTAGGGACGACCGATCCAGAAGACGTCACGCCGCGCATCATGGTCGTGGACGATCTGGTGGAGAACACCCGCGTTCTTGAGCAGTTCCTTACGCCGCGCGGCTATGAGGTGATCTGTCTGGGCGATGGTGAAGCGGCCCTGGAGGCGGTGGCGGCGGAACCGCCGGACGTCATTCTGCTGGACTTGATGATGCCGGGGATGGACGGGTTCGAGGTGTGCCGCCAACTGAAGCAATCGCCCGATACACGCCACATTCCGGTGATCATCATCACGGGCATGCGTGAGAAAGAGGCCAACGTGATGGCCCTGGAGGCCGGCGCCGACGACTTCCTGGTGAAACCGTTCGACGCCGTCCTGCTGAGCGCCCGCATTCGCAGTTCCTTCCGCTCGAAGATGTTGCAGGACCAGATCATCAGCTATCAGCAGCAGTTGGAGGAAGCGAACCAGAACCTGGAGCACCGGGTGCTCGAACGCACCACCCAGGTGATCCGCACGCAGCAAGTGGCGGTGTTCAGCCTGGCCCGGTTGGCCGAGTCGCGAGACACCGAGACGGGCGCTCATCTGGAACGTATCCGATCCTACGTGCGCGAGTTGGCCCTGGAGTTACTCGACACGGGCCGGTTCGACGACAAGATTGACGACGCCTTCGTAGAACAGTTGTACCTGTCGAGTCCGTTGCACGACATCGGCAAGGTGGGCATCCCGGATCGGATCCTTCTCAAGCCAGGCCGACTGACCGCGGAAGAATTCGAGATCATGAAGTCGCACTCGGCGATCGGGGGCGACACCTTGCGTGCGGCGGACCTGGAGGCGGGACAGAACTCCTTCCTCGCGATGGGCCGCGACATCGCCTACTACCACCACGAGCGCTGGGACGGCACAGGTTACCCCGCGTGCCTGAGCAAGACCGGCATCCCACTAGCGGCCCGCATCACGGCGGTGGCTGACGTGTACGACGCCCTCACGTCGCGGCGTCCGTACAAGGAGCCCATGACGCACGAGAAGTCCAAGTCGTTGATCGTCGAGGGCAGAGGAACGCAGTTCGACCCGGATGTCATGGACGCGTTTCTGGCGCGGGAGGAAGCCATTGTCGAAATCGGCCGCCACCTCGACGAGGCCGGCCCCGTCTCCCCCATCATGGCGCTGAATCAAGTAATCGAGACGGAAGGAACGCCCTCGGCGCTTCCCTAGAGCGTTTCACGATTCATCTGTCGCCAATCTGCTTGTTGCGGCATCGGCTGCCCGCGTCACAAGAACTCGCCTTAGCTCGCTATGGCTGCG
>JAACEL010000022.1 GCA_011682535.1 Nitrospiraceae bacterium
CCCCCCCGCCGAGGGGATTGAGCCCAACGCGATCGTGGTCGCTCACAGCGGCCAGTGGGTGTTCGTCCGCATGTCCGAGGAAGAGCACCTGTGCCTGATCGACGAGCGCCTCACCGCTGGCCGCGCCACCTTGCTGGCGCCTGGAGACGAGGTCTACGTCGAGTTCCAGGACGGTGAAGAGCCCCTCGTGCGCACGTTGGCCCCACGCCGCAGCAAACTGAGCCGCCTCGCCCACGCCCATTCCCGTCTCGAGGAGCAAGTGATCGCCGCCAATGTTGACGTTCTGGCCGTGGTCACGTCGGCTCTCCGTCCTCGCTTCAAACCCGGGATCGTGGACCGCTATCTGCTCGCGGCGGAAGCCGGGGGCGTGGGTGTGTTGCTCGTCGTGAACAAGATGGACCTCGTGGACGCCGAACCGAAGGCGGTCGCGCCGTACCGCGACCTGGGCCTGGCCGTAGTGAACACAAGCGCCACGGCCGGGCGGGGCATCGATACCCTTCACGAGGCTCTCGCCGGCAAGGTGGGGGTATTCGCGGGCCAGAGCGGGGTTGGGAAGTCGTCGCTCCTGAATGCGCTGGCCCCCCATCTCGACATCGCTACGAAGGAGGTCAGTGCAAGCACGGATAAAGGGCGCCACACGACGTCGGCATCGCGCCTACACGTGCTGGAGGGCGGCACACGCCTGATTGACACGCCGGGGATACGCCAGTTGGGAGTGTGGGGAATCTCGCCCGAGGAACTGGCCTTCTACTTCCCCGAGCTATCCGAAGCGGCAGGCGATTGCCGGTTCCGCAACTGCACCCACATCCACGAACCCGATTGCGCGGTTCTGGCCGCCATCGAACGCGGCGACCTGCCCAAAGCACGCTACGAATCCTACCTGCGTATACGAAGCAGCCTGGAAACCTAGCCGGTTACTTCTTCAAGATGCCGCCGCGCGATTGACTGAGGCGGATGCCCTGAAGGTTCATTTTCAGTTCTTCGGGGTTGTCGGAGGCCCACAGGGCATCGTCGACCGTGATGAGTTTCTGGCGGATGAGACTTTCCAGGCTCATGTTGAACGACTGCATCATGTCTTCCTGGCCGTTGACGATGGCCAGGGGAATCTGCTTGACGTTGTCCTCGGCGATCAAGGAGGAGATGGCGGGATTGTTGAACATCACCTCGATAGCGGGCACCCGGCCCTTTCCGTCCGCGGTCGGCAGCAGCCGCTGCGCCACGCAGGCGCGCAACTGCATGGCCAACTGCGAACGGATCTGATCGTGCTGGCCCGACGGGAACAGATCGACGACGCGGTCGACCGTCATCATGGCATTGGTGGTGTGGAGGGTGCTGAAAACGAGATGGCCCGTCTCCGAAGCGGCCATGGCCGCCGCGAACGTTTCCGCGTCGCGCATCTCGCCGATCAGGATGATGTCGGGGTCTTCGCGCATGACGGCCCGCAGTGCGACGTGCCAGTCGCGTGTGTCCAGCAAAATCTCTCGTTGGGTGATGATACTGCGCTTGTTGGTGTAGAGATACTCGATCGGGTCCTCGATCGTCACGATGTGGACCTGGTCGCGTTCGTTGATGTAGTCGATGATCGCGGCCAGGGTGGTCGACTTACCGCTACCCGTGGTGCCGGTCACGAGCACGAGCCCGCGCTTCATCTGGGCGATCTGCTTCATCGCCGGCGGTAGATGCAGGCCGTCGAAATCGAGGATCTTGCTGCGCACGTGGCGCATGACGATCCCGATGGACCCGCGCTGACGCAGCACGTTGACGCGAAAACGGCCAAGACCCGCAATGCTGTACGCGAGGTCGGCGTCTCCCGTCTTCAAGAACCGCTCCCGCTGCTCCTGACTCATGATCTCTTCGATGAACCCGAAGGTGTCCTTCGGGGAGAGGTCTTCGCCTTTGAGGAAGCGGATCGTGCCGTCGACTCGAACCGCGGGTGGACTGCCAACCGTCAGATGAACGTCGGACGCGCCGTTCTTGACGGCATACGTCATGACATCTTGCAGAAAAGACATAAGACTCCGTTGCCCCTGTTAAGGCCATCACCCCACAGTTCGATTATACCACCTGTTCGTAGGCGCGGCCAACGCCGCGGCCTCAACCGTTCACCTTACCCTCCGACCCCCTCCTCGAACACATCTTCACGGCTTGAGGGGACTTCCCTTCCTCCAGCCATGGCCACGGATAGCCGCAGATATGGCAGTGGGCGTCTCCGGAAGGACGTTCATACCGGCAGTGGAGGCACGTGATCGTCGCGTCCCCCCGCCGTTTGTCCTTGCCCTTCACGGCCACGGTACTACCCTCTCTTGCCGCGCCGCGCGCGCCGGAGCTCGGGCGCCGAAAGAATGTCCTGCACCCGTTTGCGCGTGAACCCGATACTGCCCGCGCCGGTCATCGCCACTTTGATCGCCATGTTGTTACTCCTGCCGCCGTCGATTCGGCTACTCGGCGAGTTCGCTTACGTTGGCTCTGATCTTCGCGAAGATGTCCACGATGTCGCGCATGTCGGCCTCGCTGCCCAAGAGCAAGGCGTGGGTCAGCCACATGCCGCTACGGCGGCACAGGTCTTCAGTAACTGGACAGTGGTAGGACGAGTAGTCGGCGCGCGTGGCCTGCGTGAAGGCGTCCTGTTTATACAGCGGGAGTTCATATCCAGCGCCGATAGGCAATCCTTCCGCGTTGGCCGCTTCAATGAACTTCTCGCGCGAGCACCCAAATACGTCGGGCTCGATCCGTATGCAGTAGAGGTGGTAGGCGCGCCGGGTCATACGCTCGTCGCCGGGCTGGGCAACTATCCCGTCAACGGCGTCGAGCCCCTCCTCCAGGATGGCCCCGTTACGCTCGCGCAGTTGCGTCTGCTCGTCGAGGCGCGTCAACTGCGCACTGAGCAGGGCAGCGGCGAACTCGGTGAGCCGCGAGTTCGTTCCGACGACGGAATGGGCATACCAGGCCGAGCCCTTCATGCGGCCGCAATTGGAGACGGCGCGGCACGAATCGGCAAAGGCTTCGTCATCTGTGACGATCGCACCGCCTTCGGCCGCCGTCAGGTTCTTCGAGGCCTGGAAACTGAACACGCCGCCACGGCTTAGCGCTCCGGTCCCCTTATCGCGCCATTGACTGCCCCAGGAATGGCAGGCGTCTTCGAGCACGGCCAGGCCGTGTTCATCGGCAATCGCGTTGATACGGTCCATGTCGCAGATGCGGCCGCCGAAGTGAACGGGCATGATGGCCTTTGTGCGCGGCGTAATCGCTTCTTCAATGAGATCGGGATTGATACACCACGACTCGTCGACGTCAACGAAGACCGGAATCCCGCCCATACGCATCACCGCGCTCGCGGTTGCGATGAAGGTGTACGGAGGGACAATGACCTCGTCGCCGTGTTCCACGTTGAGCACTTGCAACGCGATCTCGAGCGCGGCAGTGCCGCTGGAGCAGGTCACACAGTGCCCCGCCCGCTGGAAAGCGGCGTAGTCTCTTTCGAACTGCCCCACCCGCTCGCCGTACCACCACTTGCGGCTGTCGAGCACCTCATTGAGCGCCGTGCGCTCCCGATCGTCATGGACGGGCCAGGTCGGCCACGCCTTGGCGGCAGCCCGCACGGGAGCCCCCCCAAACAACGCAAGTTCAGACATGTCCCTCAATTCTCCCACGCAGCCAGCCGGCGTGCATTGGTACCCGGCACGGCGCACCGCGGCCGCACCAGGGGGCAGTCTACCGTTCCACGAAAGGCGATGTCCAGAGCCGAACCCCACACTCGGACGGCCCGAACGCCGGTGGCGTATTGTTGCGCGCGCCATGGCCGGACCCCTAGTGGGCGGGCCACTTCAGATCTGTGGGGCGCAGACCTATCGCGCGGCAGACGCCTACGGCTGAAACAGCGCCGCTCTTCCCGCCGTAGGCCACCTCAGACAGGCGGTGGGCGTCGCTGCCAAGGGTGAACTTGACGCCCTGGATGCGGGCCTCCTGCACGAGGGCGCGGAACCATTCTTGGGCAACGGCGGCATGCGACGGGTTGATCTCGAACGCCATGCCGGCGTTGCCGGCTTCGCAGAGCACATGAGACAGCTTCCCTTCGTCGTAGCGGCCGAGCGTGGCTAAAGCCTGGGTGCTCCCCAGTTTGCCGTGGTAGAAAGGATGCGACACTATGGTTGCGAACCCGAGCGTAGCGGCGCCGAGCAACATGTCGAGATAGTGGGCGGCGTAACGCTCAGGGGTGCCCGCGGCGGGATTCTCTACCACGTCCAAGTGGTAGTGGTTGCAGGCCACAATCACATAGTCCAGCGTGCGCGCTAAGGTAGCGTCAAGCGCACAGCGGGATGGACTGAGCATGGTGGCTTCCGTGCCGACGAGAACGCGGCAACGCGGATGCAGTGTGGCAAGATCGGCGCGGTTGGCGGCGGCTACCGCCACGAAGCGCTCGGATTGCTCGGGCGTGTCCAGATGATCGCAGAGGCCCGCCAGCGCGCAGCCGGATGCATCGAGTTGCCGCACGATCCCAGCCACGGTGTTCTCTTGGCTGGCGCAGTTTGAGCGAAAGGTGTGGATGTGCCAGTCCTGCCCCAGTTTCATGGTCCTTCCACCTCCAGGACGGCCCGCACCGGCGTTCCCATCGCGCCGCCTTCGACAAGACCGAAACTGGACAACGAGCTGTGCAGCAACACCACGCTGCCCTCTCGGAGCCCCAGTTCGCGCAATCCTGCTTCGATTTCCCTCCGCATGACCGCCGGCCTATCCATCGCCGTGTTTCCTCCCGCCGTTGCCAAATACCTTTCGCGCGTTCAGGCCCGCTATCTGACTCTTCACCGTTTCGTCCGCGTCGAGAACCTGCACCTTCAGGAACGCGGGCGACGGCGCCTTGAAGGGGAAGCCCGTCCCAAACAGTATCCGTTCCGGGCCTAGAGACTCCACTAGCGCCTGCGTTTCCTTGCGCAGGACGCTCGACATCCGCGAGATCTCGACGTAGAAATCGAGCGCCCGCATCCGCGCCCACAGGGGATCGTCCGGCGGCGCGCTCACGATGCTCTCCGTCAACACGAACGTGGCGCCCGGGTGGGCCTCCGCAGCCTCGACCGTTTCCTCTACCGACAGGTTCTCCGTCGTGTCCATCCAGTGCCGCTGGCGCATGTCGACCACGCGGCCCGGCACCGACACCGGCCACCCCGCTGCCGCAGCCGCGTCGATCAGGGCGCCCGCTTCGGGTCCGTTGAGGGCGTAGCCGTGGTAATAGGGGTAAAGCCGCAGGGCGCTGAAGCCCAGATCGGCGCACCGCGCCAAGTCGCGTTCCCAACCGGGATATGCCGGGTTGAGGGTGGCGTACAGCCAGAAGCGGCCGGGCGCCAGGCGCGTTTCTTCGTACAGTTTCTCGTTCCCCGCCTGGCAGTCGCGGTAGAGAATGGCGTCCGCCGAGGCCACACAGGCCCGCTCGATGCCGAAGTCGTCCATCATACCCAACACGCCCGCGGCGTCATTATGGCGTAACCGTCGGAAAGCCCAGTTCCCGATGAAGGCGTTGACATCGATGATGTTCAAGTCTTCGAAATACGTCATCACACCTTCCTCCGGTCGAGGATCGCCTGGAAATTGCCGCCCAAAACCCGGCCGCGCTCCTCCTCCGTGAGGTTGGCGTCGAGCACCTTGCCGACGCCCCCCTCCATCGTCATGTCCGTCGCGAACAGCAAGCGATCCACCCCCAACGCCTCTACGCAACGATCCACCATCCACTCGTCAATCACACTCCCCGCCGTGTCGAGATAGACACTGGGGGCGTCGGGTAGACACTTGAGCGCCCACTCCCAGTCGCCCCCGCCGCCGATGTGGGCTTCGATCAAGATCGCTTCCGGGTAACGTTTCGCCGCGGCCACGAAGTGCGACGCATCGCTCATGCGCCCTGGACGCTGAAGCGTTTCCTCGTCGCACGCGCGCCCGGCGTGCATCAGAATGGGGATCCCCCACTCGATGCAGCGTTCGATGAGCGGTTCCTGGACGGGTTCGTCGATCAGGTATTGGTTGTAGAGCTTGACCCCGGCGAAGCCTTCGTCCCGCACCCGTTGCGTAACCTCGTCGAGCGCGCGCGGGTCGCCGGGATTGACGAAACACCAGCCCCGAAACCAATCCGGCCACCGGTTGATCGCCTCCAACACGCGGCCGTTGGCCGCGTGGAACGACTCGTAGCGCAGGTCGCCGGTGAGTTCCAGATCCGACACGTAGAACAGGTCGATCCCCAACAGTTCCCCCGCCTCAATCGTATTCTCGCACCATTCCTCGCTCAGGGAACCATCCTCGCGTCCCCGCACGTGCATGTGACAGTCAATGACCATCGCGTTCTCCAGGTTGAGATTCCCTCGCCAGAACCACAGCATCCGCGCCTCCATACTGAGCGAAGAGGCGATGCGTTCTCAAGAAAGCGTCCGGCAAGGCAAAGGCTGGAAGAGGCGCCGCCCTCCTCCAAAAAGCCGAAACGATAACCGCTGCTCCCCATATGTACTTTGCCTTTGACATTCTGGTCCTCCTTGGGTAGTGTCGTTTCTAGTTGCAGTGCTAACAGACAGTGACCGAGTACTGGGGAATAGGGGAACGGGGAAGCACTCGTCGTCGCCCTCTTCCCCTCATTCTACTCGTTCCCAAGTTGTACTTGGGAACGCAATTGTCCGCGAAGCTGTGCTTCGCCAACCGAGCAACCAACCGATGCGCTCACGTTACCGAGTCGTGGAATCGAGCGGGGTCTACTTTCTTACGGCAACTGTCGTCGAGTGGGTTCCGGTCTTCATCGCAGACGACGCTTGCTGCATCGTCACGGCCGCACTCGACTTCTGCCGCCTGCACAAGGGCCTGCGACTGTATGCGTACGTGATCATGGAAAACCACATACATCTGGTGGCGGAAGCGCCCGATCTCATCCGTGTTGTGCAGGCCTTTAAACGGCACACGGCCAGAGAACTTGTTCAGTGGGCCGAAAACACGGGAAAGAACTGGATGCTGAACCAGTTTGGTTTCTTCAAGAAACGATACAAGCGGACGAGCCGGCATCAGGTGTGGCAAGAGGGCGTACATCCTCAGATCCTGCAGGATGACAATGTGCTTCGGCAGAAGATCGAGTACATCCACAACAATCCGGTCCGCCGGGGGTATGTGGATACTCCGGAACATTGGCGGTATTCATCCGCCAGGAACTTCATGCGCGTGGGGCGTCCACTCATGGCGCTGGATGAGCTTGGTAGCTAAAGAGAAGCACAGCTTCTGGGGCAATCGCGTTCCCAAGTACAACTTGGGAACGAGGCGAGAGTGAGGGGCTAGCAGACAAGGCAGAAGTCTGGAAACGAGTAGGGCATCGTCAGCGCCCGCGCTGAGATTCAGGCCTCGCCGACCCAACAGAAGACTCTTCCCCCACCCTCGTTCCTAAGTTGTACTTGGGAACGTAATTGTTTGCGAAGCTGAGCTTCGCAGGCCATGCAGGAGTCCCCTTCACGCCAACGCCAGGTCGCCCCACCGCGCAGCCTATCGCCCAGGGGCTCTACTCATGCCGAAGCGCCTCTACGGGGTCCATTCTGGCGGCTCGGACGGCGGGGTAGATGCCGAAGACGGTGCCGACCAGGGCGGAGATACTGAAGGCAAGGGGTGGCGACCAAGGGGTGATGATGGTGACCATGTTGGCGAAGCGTTCGATGAGGAGAGGAACGGATACGCCGAGAACCACGCCGACGAGACCGCCGCTGCAGGACAGAATCACGGTCTCGATGAGGAATTGGACGACGATGTCGTGGCGCTTGGCGCCGAGGGCGCGGCGAATGCCGATCTCGCGGGTGCGTTCGGTAACGGTGGCCAACATGATGTTCATGATGCCGATGCCGCCAACAAGGAGCGAAATGGCGGCGATGGAACCCAGCACGACGTTGAAGATTTGTTTGGTGCGTTCGGCCTGACGCAGCAACTCCAAGGGAACAACAATCTCGTAGTCCTTTTTCTTGCGGACGCGGTCGAGCAGGTCGGCGATGATGGCAGCGGTCTCGACAACGTCTTCTTGACGAGAGACGCGCACGGTGGCCTGGTGCAGTTCGACTTTTTCCGCTTCGATACTACCGCTTCGGCGTTTGAGCAGCGTCTCGCCGAAACGGTTCTTGGCGGCCGTGAGGGGAATGTACATCTGGTAGGAGGCGCTCGTGGAACCGCCGTTGCTACCGCCCTGGGCGGCGGCTTCGTCGGCTTGGCGCGTCTCGGGCTTCATCACGCCGATGACACGGTAGTACTCTCTGCCCACGCGAACGGAGCCGCCAACGGCCGGGTCGAGGGGAAACAACTCATAGGCCATCGCGGAATCAAGCACGCAGACGTTGAGACTGCGTTTCATCTCGCTGGTGGTAAAGTAGCGGCCTTGTTGCATGGTGACGTCGTGAAGCTCGGCGTACCAGGGCACGGTGCCGAGGATGTCGCAATCGACACGCCGGGCGATGCGCCACACGTAGTCGCGTTTGATCCGGGCGGGTACGATCACCTGTACGCCGGGGATGGTGGCGCGGATGCGTTCGATATCGGCGTAGGTGAGACCGTATTCGACCACGAAGCTGCGTGTGGTGGAGACTTTGTCCTCTTCGGGCGGCTTGAGGCTTCGCAAGATGATGTTGTTACTGCCGAGGCGGCGGATCTGTTCTTGCGCCTCATAGCTGGCCCCCTCCCCCACCGCCAACATGGCGATGACCGAGGCCACACCGAACACGATACCGAGCACGGTGAGAAGAGAACGCAGGCGGTGGGTCCACAGGCTGCGGAATCCCATGCGAATCGTACGCTGTAGGTAGGAGAACGACAGGCGGGGCCGGAGGGCGACATCGTTGAATGCGGTCTCAGTTCCAGACATCGCTCACCACTTCCCCGTCGCGCAAACGCACAACGCGCATCGAACGATCGGCGATGTGCTCGTCGTGAGTCACCATGATCAAGGTCTTGCCCTGCTTGTTGAGGTCGTCAAGGATGCTTAGGATCTCCGTGCCCGACGCGGAGTCGAGGTTGCCCGTGGGTTCGTCGGCGAGGATGACGAGCGGGTCGTTGACGAGGGCACGAGCAATCGCTACGCGCTGCTGTTGGCCGCCGGAGAGTTCGTAAGGGCGGTGATGGAGGCGTTCGGAGAGGCCGACTCGCTCAGCGAATTCGGCGGCCATTTCGAGGCTTTCGCGTTCGGGACGTCCCTGGTAGTACAGGGGCACGCCGATGTTCTCGATCACGTTGAGTTGCGGGATCAGATTGTAGGACTGGAAGATGAACCCGAGGCGTCCGCAGCGAATTTCGGAGAGCATGTCGTCGTCGAGGAGTGACAGTTCGGATCCGCCGAGTTCATAGCGGCCGGCGCTTGGGCGGTCAAGACAGCCCAGCAAGTTGAGCAAGGTCGACTTGCCGCAGCCGGACGGCCCCATGATACTGACGTATTCGCCTTGGGTGAACGACAAGGTGACGCCGCGCAGGGCATGCACCTCGACCGCACCCATTGTGTAGGTCTTGGTAACGTTTTCCAGGCGGATGATGACGTCGCCGGGCATTACGCGCCTCTCCCGCCCGCTGCGGGCCGCCGGCTCCTGCCGCCTCCGGCATCCTTATCCTTGCCGTCCGACTGCGCCGAAGCACCGTTCCCGCCCTTGTCGTTGGACTGGCCTTCGGCTTCTTCGGTCGAAATAGGGGCGCGCAGCAACACCTCGTCGCCTTCAGACAATCCGTTCTTCACTTCGATGAACTCGTCGTTGTACTCGCCCGTCTCAACGACTCTTGCATCCGGCTTCACAAGTCCGGCCAGGTAGACGACTCGATCGCCGTTTCTGGGCGCAACGGCCTGAATGGGCACATAGAGCACGTCGGGCAACTCCTCGACTAGGATCTCGACCTCGGCGCTCATGCCGGGTTTAAGCCAATCATGCACGCCATCGATAGTAACCACCGTCTCGTAGACTTTCACGTCGGGGTTCATCCAGCGGTTACTCGAATCGGGCAGCACGCCTACCTTGATGACTTCGCCTTCCAGGCGCTGCTCGGCATAGGCGTCGATGGTCACCGTGGCGCGCTGCCCTTTTTCGATGCGCTTGATGGCCGACTCGTGGATCTTGACCTTGACCGCCATCTGCGTCATGTCGGGGATGGTGATGATTCCCTGGCGTTCGCGGACGGTCGCACCTTCCTCGATCTGTTCTTGGCTGCGGTAGTAGCGGTTGTCACCGCTGCCATACACGACCAGCCCGGGACGTTCGGCGGGGATCTTACACTTCTCGATCTGCTCGACAAGCTCCTTGCGCTTCTTGGCCTGGAGCACGTAGCGGGCCTCGCTGGATTTGAGTTTGGCGCGCGCCTGGGCGAGTTTGGAGACCGCCAGCTTCTTCGCCCGCTGCAGTTTGCGCACCGCCTCTTCGCAATCCGAAAGAAGCTTCTCCGCCTGCTTGGGGAATTCGTAGCGGATGAAGAGCACCCGGCTGGTCTCGGCGGACTGGAAGCTGATCTCGTTGCGGCGCACCTTCAATTGCTCAGTCTCAAGGTCGTTCTTAGTAACGAACTCGCGAGCGGCCAGACGCTCCGTTCCTTCGAGCGTGGTCTTGGCCAGCTTCAGTTCCTGCTCCGACAACACCAGGTCATCGTCGAGCTTCCGAAGGCGCTGTCCCGCTTCGCCATCGCCGAGCAACGCCGCGTCAGCATAGGTTTGAAAATCGATCTCGGGGCGCGCTTCCGACGAGCCATCCACAATTATCTCGGCCAGCAGCACCGCCTCGGTATCCGACACAGATTCCGCCGCAGGCGCCGCGTTTTCGTTTCCAACTACGATCGCATCCCCGTTCTCCGCCCCGCCATCGTCCCCTGGGGCTTCGGCGGCCTCCTCCGGCGTTTCCAGCGGCCGCTTCTCCTCCACAGGTTTAGGCAAGAGGGCCAGTATTTCGGCAGCGCCCTTCGCGCCAAGGTACTTTGCAAAGTCCATGCCCGCGAATTTTACCGCTAACTCCGCGGACGTGATGTCGCTACGGTTCTGATTCAACTGGATGTCAAACGCTTCCGTGGCCTCCGTGAAGGCGGCAAGGGCATTCTGATAGTCCAGTTCCTGTGCAATCTGACGTTCAAGCAGATCCGTCGAGTCGAGTTCCACGAGGATCTTGCCATCGGCCACATCCTGCTCCGTGACCATATAGCCTTCTTCGACGATAGCGAGAATCTTCGTTTGCCCCTTGACCTCGGACTTGATCTGCTGCGATTCCAACGCCTCCACCGTGCCCCCTTCGAGTATGGTGATGCGCAACGGACCACGCCGGGCCACAAAGGTCGTTCCGCGAACCTCGGTTTCTTCGCCGGGACGGAAGTAGTAGACGAGAATGGCGAGCAGCACCCCCACTGCACCGACGCGCCATAGCCAGCGCCAGCGGCTCCTGCGAACCTGCACTGGTACTTTCTTCACTGCTTTAGGGCCGGACATCGGTTACTTCCTCCCACTGGCCGTTCTCTTTGATGAAGAGAATGCCCATGTCACGCCAGAACTCCAGCCGCGCGATCGTGTGAGTCACGAGCGCGGCCGTCCATGCGTTCTCTGCCTCGTTCAAGTCGTTTTGCGCGTCAACCTGGTCCTGCGCCCGAGCGATACCCAGATCAGCCCGCAGTAGCTGTTCTTCGACACGCCGTTCATTGAGTTCCACTCCCTTGAGGGAGATCTCATACGTTCTTTTGGCGGAATCGAGTGCCCGCCAGCCGTCGCGTACGTCCAGTTTGACCCGGTCTTCAGCGAGGGTGAGGTTGCGCCGCGCACGCTCCATGGCGATCAACGCGGCGCGGTAGCTGTTACGCTCGCTCTTGCGGTTCAGCGGCAGATCCACGTCGAGCCCCGCCCCCCAACGCATGCGTTCGAAGTCCAGTTCCTGGAAACGGTCGCCCGGCATGCTGGGCACATTAGCCGACACCGAGAGGTCGAGACCGGGTTTAAGAGCGTTAGCGGCCACGTAGACGCGCCGCTTGGCATCCTCGGCCTGGTCGCGGTCCGTGTAAAGGTCCGGACGCGCCACGAGTGCGACTTTGACGGCATCGTCCGCCATAATGTCCGGGTGGAGGATGCCCTTGGCCTTCAACTCGGTCAGTTCTCCATCATCCAGAACAATCGGGGCGTTGGTGGGAAGTCCCAACTGGATCTTGAACAGGTCGAGGCTCTGCTTGTAACGGCGGACCGACGTGATCCACGAGCCTTCGGTGCGCAACAGGGCCTGCTCCAGACGCCCCAACTCCGCGACCGTTCGCAGGTTCTCTTCGGCAAAGGCCCGTTCGCGCTCGGCGTTCAGGCGAAAGCTCTGAAAACTGCGCCAGTTGTTGCGCACGGCATCGCGGTTCTGCAAAACCTCATAGTAGGACGAGCAAACGTCGACGGTGAATGTCTGGCGGAACCGGGTGAAAGCACGCAGAGCATAGAGCAGATCGCGCTCGGCCTGTGTGAGGCGTTCGGCAGCCGCCTTGCGCCCGGCCCCCCGCAGCAGCGGCTGCGTAATGGTGCTGACGAGCGCGGAGGAGGTGGTGACGCGGGGGTCGCCGGTGATAAAACGCAGAAAGTCGGACGTCAAATCGACGGCGATGCGGCCTCCCCCCTTCAGCAGCAAGTCCACGCCCAGGCGCGAATCCCCGCTGACACTGCGCTCGTCGACAATGCGCGTGCGCTGCGTATCCACTCCGGGAACGGCCAGAGCCGCCCCCACCAGCGCAGCGTAACCGTCAATAAGATCTCCAGGGGTGCCCGTGAGGCCCCCGATGGCCGCGACCAGGTCCGGCGCGCTACTGGCGGCCTGGGCGATGGGGGTGCTCTCGACGACGTCGCGGGTGCTTTTGTTGTAACTGGCGCCGCCGCCCCCCGAGAAGATGGGCGTGTAGCTGTATCGGTCAAGCGTAAGGCTCAGGGCTTGGAGGTAGAGCGATTCCTTCTCGTTTTGATAGGTGCGGTTGTTCTTGACGGCGAGATCCAGCGCACGTTCGAGCGACACGACGCGCGCCCCCACCTCGCTGAGCCCTTCCTCTCCCAGGAACTCGGGGGCCACTTCGGCGATGCTCAGATCGTCCATCGAGGGCAACTCGGCCTGCTCGATAGTGAAGTCATCGGGCATGCCGACCACATCGGGGGTCTTCTCGGCGATGAGCGCGTAGACCTCGCGGTCGGCAGCTTCGCGGAAGCGGCTGGTCGAACACGCAGCCAGGAGGCCGCAGGCGGCCAGGAAAACGCACAGGTCCGTCAGCGCGGCAGTTCTATGAAACGGCATTGTCACCTTCTTCGTCTCGCACCGAGTCCGGGTACGAGACATCGCTCAATCGACACGATTGCCGTTGAACGTCCGCCCGACCTACTCCCTTTTGACTATGACGCTTCAACACCGAGTCGATCAAATGCCGCCCCCGAGTTCGCGGAAGTATCGGCGTATGGTGGTCACGTCGTGCTGAATGGCCGCCGTCAACTCCTCGTGCGTCGGGAACTTGCGCTCAGGACGCAATCGTTTGTGGAATATTATTTCTATCCGCCGCCCACGGATATTCTCGTCGAAATCGAGCAAGTGGGCCTCGATCGTCGTGTCTTCATGTCGTATGGTCGGCGCGATGCCGATGTTGACGGCCGCGGGGTAGCGCCGGCCATCCCATAACACCTCGGCCGCGTACACGCCCTGGGCTGGGGTGGCCGTATGACGCGGACGGACATTCACCGTCGGAAACCCGAGCGTTACGCCAATGCCGCGGCCACCGATCACCTCGCCCACCACCGAATACCTGCGCCCCAGGAAGGCCTCGACCTGCTCGAAGTCGCCCTCTAACAGGCGTTCTCTGATCAGGGTGCTGCTCACACGTTCGCCATTGATGAGAAACGCGGGCACCTGGGTTACGGCGAACCCGTTCTCCTCGGCGACCGCCGAGAGAAAGTCATAATCACCGAGGCCGTCTTTTCCAAAACGGTAATCGTGCCCCGCCACCACGTGCACCGCGTGGCATCGGTCTCGCACGACCTGTTCAACGAAGTCTTCCCGATCCAACCCCGCCACCTCGCCTGTAAACGAGAGAAACAGAACCAGGTCGACACCGGCCTCTTCGAGCAGTTCGATCTTCTTACAGTCCGTGGTCAGCAGGTTGGGCGCGTGGGCGGGGGCGAAGAACTCGCGCGGATGCGGCCGCATGGTCAACACGGCCGCGGTCCCGCCGATCTCACGCGCAATGCGCACAAGCTCCGTGAGGATCCGGCGATGCCCCAGATGGACCCCGTCGAAACAGCCCATGGTAAGCACGACGCCATCGAAGACATCTGTGGCCGCTCGTACGTCATCAACGATCTTCATTGCTGTGCGTAAGACGCGCTTCCTTCCTACAATGCACGCGGTGTGGGAGTTTACCTCGTGAATACCCGCTTGGGATGAATCCAGAGTCCTGCGGACCCAACATGAACCTGTCCGAGCGCGAGCAACTTGCCGGACTGGAGTTTGAGTTGCACCCAGCCTTGCTCTACAGGACACTCACCCACCCATTCGCGCGAGCGCAAGGCCTTACCCGCCGCGACGGCCGAACAGGTGGAGACCGGCACAAGAACCTCGGGCAGGTCAACCACGTCGTCGATCGACAGGAGATGTTGCTCGACTTCCTCGCGATCCTGAAGCGCGTCGAGGGGTAAGGCGTCGTCCACGGCGTGCTTGCCGACGAACGTGCGGCGCAACGAGGCCAGAATCGCCCCACATCCAATAACCTGCCCAACGTCGTGACACAGACTGCGCACGTAGGTGCCGCGCGTGCACCGCACTCGAATGAGGGCATCCGGCGGCGTGTATTCCATGACGTGGAACTCGCGCACCGTCACCGGGCGGGGTTCGCGTTCCACCACTTCGCCCTGGCGCGCCTTCTTGTAGAGCCGCTCGCCGCCCACTTTCACGGCGCTGACCATGGGTGGCACCTGCATGATGTCGCCGGTGAAACCGTCGCAGGCTTCTTGGATGCCGCGGACGCTGAGATCGGGCACGGGGGCCTCCTCCATAACCGAACCTTCCTGGTCGTAGGAGTCGGTTACGATCCCAAAACGCATGGCCCCCTCGTAACCCTTGTCGAGTCCGGTCAGATGTTCGGAGAGGCGGGTGGCCTTGCCGAGACAGAGCACCAGCAATCCGGTCGCGGCCGGATCGAGCGTGCCGGTGTGGCCTACGCGGCGCATCTCGGCGGCTTTCCGTATGCAATCGACCACGTCGTGTGAGGTAATGCCGGCGGGCTTGTCCACCAGCAGGACGCCGTTGAGATCGCAAGGGCCGCTACGCTTCATTGTTCTTTGGCTCCGGGTTGTGGCCGTTACACAGTTCGCGGGCGCGCTTGAGGATCGCATCCTGGGCTTCCACAACAGGCATGTCGAGCGTCACACCACCGGCGCCCGCGTGACCGCCGCCACCGAAGGCCTTGAGGAACCGGGCGCAGTCGACTGGGGCGCGCGAGCGCATGCTCACTTTCGTCTTGCCTTCTTCCAATTCCCGAAACAGAAAGCCGGCTTCCACTCCTTCGATATCGCGGCAGTAGTTCACCAGTCCATCACAATCTTCCGCATCGGCGCCGCCCTCGCGCATGTCTTCCATGCGCAAGAAGGTGTGGGCCAGACGTCCATCGGCCTCACGTTCCATCCGGGCGACGACACGGCGCAGCAGTTCGAACTTGGGCACGGAGAGCCCGCCGAACAAGCGGTCCGAGAGGCCGGCCACATCGAGCCCCGTCTCCAACAGCGCCGCCACGGTGCGGTGGCAGCGGGGGGTGGTATTGGCATACTGGAATCCACCGGTGTCGGTGGCCATGGCGATGTAGATGTACTCGGCCGCCTGGCGGGTCAAGGAAACGTCCGCCACGTGAAACATCTCCGCGACGATCTCGCCGACCGCGCAGTAGGAAGGGTCGACAAACGCAAGCGCGCCCGGCTCGGCGGGGCTCTGGTGATGGTCCACCACGATTGCCTGGGCCGCCGGGGAAATCAGCTTGGCCGATCGGCCAATCCGGTCGCGTCCATGCACGTCGATCATCACGACCGCGTCGAAGGATCCGGTGACCTGTTCGTGCGTCATAATGGATTCCACGCCGGGCACCCACTGGTAACGCCGGGGAACGGGGTCGTCGTTGACGCACACAACGTGTTCCTTGCCCAACGCGCGTAGAAAACACCCCAAGGCCAACGCCGTGCCGATGGCGTCGCCGTCCGGGCTTGGGTGCGAGGCAATGAGAAATGATTCGGCGCCTTGAAAGGCCGCCACAATCTCGGCCAGTTCAACTCTCGCCATCAATGGATTCCTCATCTTCTCCGTCTTCGTCTTCGTGCAACTGACGGAACACTTCCTCCAGGCGAAACACCCGTTCGAGCGTGTCATCGGGAAAGAAACGGATCTTGGGAGCGAAGCGCAGCTTCAGGTTGCGCCCGACCACGCCGCGCAGCCAGCCAGCCGAGTTGCGCAGTCCAATGAGCGAACTCTTGCACTCGGCCTCCGATCCGTACAGGCTCACATAGACACTGGCGTACTTGAGGTCGGGCGACATACGCACGGACATCACCGACACGAACCCGATCCGCGGGTCTTTGAGGCCCTTGGCGATCAGGCGGGCAATCTCTTCGCGGACCAATTCGCCCACGCGCGTTGGTCTGCCAGTGTCACTCATAGCATTTCAATCCAGTAGTCCAGCAATTCCGCGCCGCTCTTGTGCGCGGCAAACCGGGCGATTTCGTTGAGTTGTCGATTGGCGTGCCGACTCTCGCCGGAAACCACGCAGACGGTCAGGCGGGCCCGAGCCCACTTGTCTTGGAATTCCGTTTCGGCAACCGAGCAGTTGAACCGGTTGTGCAGGAGTTGTTTGAGGCTCTTTATGACCCGGCGCTTGTCTTTCAGGGACCGGGCGCCCGGAATCCGTATGTCCATGTGCAGGACTCCAATGGTCACGTCAAGCATCCTGGCCGGCTACACGGGCCGTAGGGGTGAAGAAATCGCTCGAAACGGCCTGACCCTCCTCCCATGGGACGGGGCCTCGCCAACCGTCACGGCGGCGGCGCGTGGTCACTCTAGCGCACGCGCGACTTCCTCGATCTTGTAGGCTTCAATGATGTCGCCGTCTTTGATATCTTCATAGTTTTCAAGCTTGATGCCGCATTCCAGGCTGGCATTCACAGAACGGACGTCATCTTTCTCGCGGCGCAGCGTGCCGATCTTGCCTTCGTAGACGACGACGTCGTCGCGCACGAGACGCGCGAGCGACCCGCGGGTAATCTCGCCATCGAGCACGTAGCACCCGGCCACGTTGCCGAAGGCCGACGACCGGAAAATGGCACGGATCTCAGCGTGACCCGTAACGACTTCCTTCTTGTCAGGCGTCAGCATGCCTTCGAGGGCGGCGCGAATGTCGTTTATGGCCTCGTAGATCACACGGTACGTGCGAATATCGACGCCTTCGTTCTCGGCCAGCTTCTTGACCCGGCCACCGGCGGTTACGTTGAACCCGATAATGACCGCGTCGCTGGCGCTGGCCAGAAGGACGTCGGACTCGTTGACACCGCCGACGCCACCGTGGACGACGTTCACGCCGACCTCTTCGTTACCGATCTTGGCCAGACTGGTGATGAACACGTCCACCGAGCCCTGCACGTCGCCCTTCAAGACCACGTTCAGTTCGCGTTTCTCACCCGCCATCAGTTGCGCATGGAAGTCTTCGAGGGTGATGTGCTTGGTCGCCGGGCCTTGCCTCTGCTTGTTAAGCTCGGCACGCTTGCCGGCAATCCCGCGTGCGGTCCGCTCGTCGGCCACGACCACGAAGGGGGTACCGGCTTCGGGCGGCGCGCTGAACCCCGTGACAACGACGGGGGTCGAGGGGCCGGCTTCATCGACATTGTCCCCATGCGAATTGGTCAAGGTGCGTACGCGCCCCCAACTCTCGCCCGAAAGGAACACGTCGCCAACGCGCAGGCTGCCATTCTGAACCAGTACCCAAGCCACGGGGCCCAGGCCCACGGAAATCTCCGATTCGATGACCACGCCGCGCGCGGAGCGCTTGGGACTGGCCTTGAGTTCGAGCAACTCGGCCTCCAACAGGAGCAGTTCGAGGAACTCCTCGATCCCTTCGCCGTTCTTGGCCGAGATGTTGCGCATGATGGTCTTGCCGCCCCACTCTTCGCCGACTAACTCGTACTGGCTGAGTTCCTGCCGGATGCGGTCGGGCTGGGCATCAGGCTTATCGCACTTGTTGACCGCCACGACGATGGGGACACCGGCCGCCTTGGCATGATCAATGGCTTCCACCGTCTGCGGCATGACGCCGTCGTCGGCGGCGACCACCAACACGACAATGTCGGTGGCCTGGGCGCCGCGGGCGCGCATCTGGGTAAAGGCCTCGTGGCCGGGCGTGTCGAGGAAGACGACGCGGCCGTCGTTGACCGCCACGTCGTAGGCGGCGATGTGCTGGGTGATGCCGCCCGCTTCGCCATCGGCCACGTTGGTCGAACGCACGGCGTCAAGCAGCGTCGTCTTGCCGTGGTCGACGTGCCCCATGACGGTGACGACGGGAGAGCGAGGGAGGAGGTTGGCGGGATCGTCTTCCTCTTCGGCCAGCGCTGCCGCCTCCTCGGGGATAACCGCGCGCACCTCGAATCCCATGGGCTCGGCGATCTCACGGATGACGTCCATTTCCAGCATCTGGTTCTTGGTCGCAAGGACATCGTGGTCCATGAGGCCCAAGATCAACTCGTTAACCGGCATCTCCATGGCATTCGCCAAGGCCTCCACCGACATGCGATCCTCGACCTCGATGATCATCGGGGCGCCGATACCTTCCATACCTTCGTCCCCATCGCGGCGTTTGCGCCGCCTTTTCTTCGGACCGCCGTCCATTCCGCCCGCTTGGTATTCGCGAACCGCCATGGCGGCTTCACGCCGCAAGGCCTCTTCGGCGCGCATCCGCTCCGCCTTTTTCTTGCGCTTTCGGGCGGTCTTGCCCGTCGCGCCGGCCCGTCGCGGCCTCTGCGCGGTGGTTGTTTTCTGCTTGCGTTCTTGCTTGAGGGATTTTTGTTTTTTCTCGGCCAGATCCTGGCGCAACAGTTTCACGTCTTTGCGCGATCGCTGTCCACTTTTCTGCTCGGACGCGCGGCGAATAACTTCGGCCACAACCGCCGGATCCGGCTTGGGAAGAGGGCGCGACTCTTTCGCCTTGCGTTCTTCTTCCTCTTCCTGGCGCCGCTGGGCTTCGGCGAGCAGACCGGTCTCTTCTTCCTCCTCCGTCTCCTCCGCCGGTTCGACGCCGATTACCTCGGCCTCGGGGATGTCCAGACGCGTGCCGTCGGCGCGCAAAATTTCGACGCTGTGTTCTTCGTGCTCGATGGCGCTTCCGATGATGATGGATGGACCTTCGGCGGACTGTTCAGCCTCGGGCGGCAGAATCTCGGCAACGACTTTCCGGGTGAATTCCCCGGCGATGTGCGCTTCGGGTTCAGGCTTGCCAGTTTGCTCGGCGGGGATCTCAGGTGGCACGATCTCGGCCACCACATCGGGCACGGCCTCAGCCGCTGAGCGGGACGTTTCAGCCTTTCCGCTTCCAGACTTCTTTGCGGCCGCTTTCTTTTTCGCGGCGGGCTTTTTCTTTGCGGCGGGCTTTTTCTTTGCGGCCGCTTTTTTCTTTGCGGCCGCCTCTTTCTTTGCGGCAACCTCGGCTTTCTTCTTGGCGGCGGCGGCCTTGCGTTCCTCGGCCTTCTTCTTGCGTTCGGCGGCCTTTGCGGCCTTCTCCGCCTTCTCCTCAGCCTTTTTCCGTTCTTTCAGCTTGGCTTCGCGAACACGCTCTGCCACGGACGCGTCGTCGTCCGCGTCGATAAGCAGGTCAACTTGCTCGTCACTGATCTCTGCGTCGACCCCCGGTACATCGTAGAGCATATAACAAAGCTTCTCGACCGCTTCCTCGGCGCTCATGTCGAGTTTCTTTGCCAAACTGGCGACTGTCTGCATCTAGCCTTACCTCCAACCAACAATGTCTTCGTGCCGTGACCGGCGTACGGTGAAGAAATCCGGCCTCGCGCAAAACCTCGTGTCAAGCAATACAGGCGAAGCCCTGAACTCCGACCACGGTCACAGAACGTGGGATACCGGTTTGCCGTCAACTCATGATCCGTCTCCATTCGGTCCGGCAGCGTCATTCGGCTGCGCCGGGCTTTCCACACTCACATCCTGAGCCGGCCCGGCTTCGGCCTCGCCGACCGCGTCTTCCTGCGCTGCTGCGCCCTCCTCGGCCCCGCTGGCATCCTCAGACGTGGGTTCCAGCGCTACGCCCTCCTCGGCCCCGCCGGCATCCTCAGACGCGGCTTCCAGCGCTACGCCCTCCTCGGCCCCGCCAGCATCCTCAGACGTGGGTTCCAGCGCTGCGCTCTCCTCGGCCCCGCCTTCGGCCTGCGGTGGCGCCTCGACGACTTCTTCATCGCTACGGATGTCTATGTTCCAGCCGATCAAGCGCGACGCCAGCCGCGCGTTTTGACCCCGCTTTCCGATCGCCAGCGAGAGCTGATCGTGGGGCACCACCACCAAGATGGCCCGGCTCTCTTCATCAAGGGTCATGTTGGCGATGTCGGCTGGATTCAAGGCGTTGGCGCACAATTCCAGTGGGTCATCGCTCCAACGCACAATGTCTATCTTCTCGCCCGAGAGTTCCTCGACCACGGCCCGCACACGCGAGCCCTTCATGCCGACACAAGCGCCGACGGCATCGACGTTTCCGTCGTTCGAGCGCACCGCAACCTTCGTCCGGTTACCGGCTTCGCGGGCGATGCCCATGATCTCGATCGTCTCGTCGTAGACCTCGGGAACTTCCAGTTCGAACAGCGAACGTACCAGCTCCGGGGTCGCCCGCGACAGGATCACCTGTGCGCCACGCGGCCCCTTGTCGACCTCGAGCACGTAGGCGCGTACGCGGTCGCCCGGGCGGAAGTTCTCGCGCGGGGACTGCTCGCGGTGAGGCAGCAGGGCTTCGGCTTTGCCGATAGCTACGAACACGTTACCATGGCTGAGCCGTTTAACTACCCCAGTGACCAGTTCGCCAGTGCGCTGCCTGAATTCTTCGAAGACGCTCTCTCGTTCAGCGTCTTTAATCTTCTGAATGATGACCTGCTTGGCCGTCTGGGCGGCAATCCGCCCAAAATCCCTGGGTTCGGTGGGAACCTTCAGGCGATTGCCCACCACCACGCCCGGATTCAACTCCAGCGCCTCATCGAGGGCAATCTGCTCCATGGGTTCGCTGACCTTCTCCACCACCTCCCGAATCTCGAACACTTTGAAGGTCAACGTGTCGGGGTCCATCTCGACGGTCACATGGGCCGCGTGCGTGACACCCTTGCGGGCCGCGCTCTCAATGGCACTGCGAATCGCCTCGAGCAGCGTCTCACGGTTGATACTCTTCTCCGCTTCGAGTTGTTGCAGGATCACTTTGAGGTTCTGGTCCACGTATGCACTCCTCAAACGTCGGTGTAAGCTCTACCGGTCCAGCTTCGCGCGCTTCACGTTCTCAATATGCACCTCGTAGGAAGTTCCCGCACAGTCCAGCACAACCAGACCGTCCCGAAACTCCTGCAAAATGCCCTTGAACCGGCGGCGGCCGCCCGTCGGCGTGTGCGTCGTTACCTTCATGCGCTCGCCCACAAACCGCTCGAAATCCGCCGTCTTGCGTACGGGCCGGTCAATGCCCGGCGACGACACCTCCAAAAGGTATTGATTGTCCACATAGTCCGCGGTGTCCAGCAGCGCACTCACTAACTGCGACACCGCCTGGCAGTCATCAAGCGCGATCCCGGCCTCCTTGTCGATATACAGCCGAAGCGTCCGAGAGGCCCCCTCCCCGACAAACTCGACCTCGACAAGCTCATAGCCTTGCTCGGCCAACTCGGGTTCAAGACCGGCCCAAACGCGCCGGACGACTTCGCCCTTTTCCACGCATACCTCGCAACAAGAAAAAGAGTGGGTTCGCACCCACTCAACAAGACCCTCGTAACAACCCTTGCCAGTGTAGCATATGGACAACACCATCCGCAACGCCACGGCGGGCCGCGAACACCTGACACGCGCAGAACGCTCCGCGGTGCAAGTCTTGTGACGAGTTCGAGATCAGGAGGACTGGATCACAGGACAACTGAGCCGCTTGAGAGTAGAGCCGACGGAGCAGGCAAGCTGAGTTCCCCGCGCGCGCCTCAGCGAAAGTGATCCGCCGATTCCGAGGTTGCCTCGTTGCGGGGTTTCGAGTATACTATTGACAAATGGCCCCCGGTCAGACGACATGCAAAATAATCGACATTCTCTGCCTGTGACCTGTGTGCTATGCCTGGCCGCGGTGGCCGTGCTGTTGGGCACGGCGGCTTCCGCTGCCGGTCCCAAGGCCTCCCTCCCCCCTGAGTTCAACACGGACCGGCTGCACAAACACGTCACCCCGTACAACGTGGAGCGCCGTAGCGCGGCCGCTGAACGTCGCGAGAAGAACAACTTGCGTCAGTTCGTCGACTCGAACGGCGTGCTCACCATCACCAATCGCCCCGACAAGTACCGCCGCAAGCGGGGCTATCTCGACGTCACAGTCAAGTTCGACCCGATCAACGTGGCTCCCCGGTACCGCGCGTTCAAGTCCGCGGCGCAGTATTCCTCGAAGGACGTGTCCGAACTCGTGCGCCACTACGCCCGCCGCTATGCCCTCGATGCGAACCTGGTGTTCGCCGTCATCCAGGCGGAGAGCAACTTCAACCCGCATGCGGTTTCGCCCGCGGGGGCACGGGGCCTGATGCAGCTTATGCCGGGCACGGCGGCTGAAATGGGGGTCACCGACATCTTCGACCCGGCCCAGAACATCGCCGCGGGCACGCAATACCTGGCGAAAATGCACAACCTCTTCAGCAACAACCGTGCATTGGCGCTGGCCGCCTACAATGCAGGCCCGAACGCGGTGAAAAAACATGGGGGCATTCCCCCCTATCCTGAAACGCGCCTGTATGTGCGCAAGGTGCTGAGCCTGGCAGGACGCGCTAGCGGCCGCCTGGCGGCGCCGAAGTACAAGGTCGCCGCAGCCAAACCGTCCGCCAAGTCATTACCGGAGGCCGACGGGCAGCGCTACACGAT
>JAACEL010000639.1 GCA_011682535.1 Nitrospiraceae bacterium
GAGCACTTCGGCGGACTTCGGCTCCTGCTCCGCTCTTGAGACGCCCGGCCTCAGGGAGTTCCACGAACGAAAGCGCCCCGGCCGCGAGGGCCGGGGCGCTTCGATGGAGCGTTCTGAGCGTTGCGACTAGTTGGCGGTGGCGTTGTTCTCAATCACCCAGTTGGCACTGATGGTGCCGACCGAGGCGCCACTGCTGACCGCTCCCGTGGCGTCGAGCAGCCACTGGGCCACGGAGCCTCCTCCGCTGAAGAGGATGTCGGCATTGCCCGAGCCGGTCACGTCACCGATGGCGGCCATCGCGAGACCCGTCGAAAAGCCGTAGGCGGTCGAGCTGCCGATGCTCAGATCGGGGGCCATGTTCCAGGAGATGATGCTCTCGTCGGAGAGCTGGGCCCACACCACGTCGGCGCTGGTGTCGCCATTGAGGTCGCCGAAGCCGCGGATCTGGAAACCCGAGCCCGGGTCGGGGACGCCGGCGCCGCCGGTGATGACCGTGGCCGCCGCACCATCCAGGGTCCAGAAGCCCACGAAGCCGTCGGTGGCATTCCGGAAAACGAGGTCGGCCTTGCTGTCCCGGTCGACGTCACCGAGGGCGATGATCTTCCAGTTGTTGCTGATGGTGCCAATGGAGAATCCGGCCTGCACGTTGGCACTGCCATCGAGGAGCCAGGCGGCCACGGTGTTGCTGCCTCGGAAGACGATGTCGTCGTTGTTGGCGTTGTCGATGTCGCCGACCGCCACTGCGACGAGGCCGCCACCGGGCTGGCCGAGGGCCAGCGAACCTGTGATGACCTTGTTCCCCATGAACCAGACCGTCAGATCTCCGGTGCTGGTGTCTCTCCAGAGGATGTCCGCGAAGGCATCGGTGTCCAGGTAACCGGCGCCAACGATCTCGAAGTTGGGACCGGGGTCGGGCACGCCGAAGCCGTCGAGAATGATGGGGTTGCCTCCGCCATTGAGGTACCAGAAGCCGACGAAACCATTCGGGGCTCCGGCTCCGGTGTCGGTCTGGTTGCGGAAGAGGATGTCGTCGAGGCCGTCACCACTGAAATCCGCGATGACGAGACCACCCGACGTTCCGGGGCCTGCGAGGGCCGGACCGGCCCCGATCGCGACGGCGCCGACCAGGGTTGCAACAAGGATGTTCAACTTGATCATGAAAAGCGTCTCCGTTCCTTGGAATACTCGGGAGCCCGTCACCGGCTCCCAGTGCACACCGATTCGCGTTGCCGGGCCGCCTCGACCCGCCCGCAGCACCTTTGTCGTCGTACCTCACACGCCGACGGACTTGCCGACGAATATCCCATCCGACCGGCCAACCAACTCGAGCGGATTCTAACCACTCCTGAGCACTCCGACTCGACGACAACACACCAGCAGTTTAGCATCGAGCCCAGAGGCGGTGAAAGTCCCCCGGCAATCTGAAGGAGTATACATTACACGGATCCTCCGGCGACAAGCATAGTTTTTCACCTCGCTGTGGACGGTTCCCCTCTGCGGCGTTTTCGCCTTCGGGAGTTCGACCAGGCGCCGCGAGCTGCCGGCTCCTGAGGTGACTGCGCCGGGGGATGATTGGAGGAGAACCCGATCTGTCGAACCATCGGCAGGGTGTTCCAAGGCGAAACCGGCTGTCACTTCTGTGCTGCATCCCGCGGGCGATCGGCGGGAGCCTGCGGGGAACACCCGTTGCCGCCTTGCTTCGACGGGGCCCCGCCGCATCCCGGGAGAATTCGTTAGGGTCCATCACGAGCGAGTACTGATTCGCGCTCAGACAAGAGTCTTCGGCGCTTGGCGTGGCCGGCGCACTCTGCGGTACGGTCGATGAGCCGAGCGTCGAAAGCTCTCCCCAGAGTGCGGAGATACGCCTCGCGGCACGACCGCCTCGAATAATCCGCTAGAATGCGGCGAATTCGCAGCGTCGGGATCCGGCCCGCAAGGGCATCGGCGGGCGGCGAGAGAAGGGGCCGTACCATGCCGCAAATCATTGCCAACAAGTGCGTTCTCGTGACGGGTGGTACCGGATTTCTCGGCACGCACGTGGTGAAGCGGGTCACGGAAGCCGGAGCCTCCGCGGTGATCGCGCCCCACAGGGCAGAGTTCGACCTCACCGATCGGGCCGCCACGGATCGCTTGTTCGAGAAGGTGGCGCCCGCTGTGGTGATCCATCTGGCGGCGGAGGTGGGGGGGATCGGCGCGAACCGCGAGAACCCGGGTCGCTTCTTCTACTCCAACATGTCCATGGGGCTCAACGTGCTGGACGCGGCTCGGATCTCCGGGGTGGAGAAGTTCGTCGCTCTGGGTACGGTCTGCGGCTACCCGAAGCACACTCCGGTTCCCTTCCGCGAGGAGGATCTGTGGAACGGTTATCCGGAGGAGACCAACGCTCCGTACGGTGTGGCGAAGAAGGCGTTGCTCCTGATGCTGCAGGGCTACCGGGTGCAGTATGGGATGCGGGGCATCGGACTCCTCCCGGTGAACCTCTACGGCCCGGGCGACAGCTTCGATCCCGAGAGCAGTCACGTGGTCCCGGCGCTGATCCGCAAGTGCGTCGAGGCGCAGGAGCGGGGCGA
>JAACEL010000207.1 GCA_011682535.1 Nitrospiraceae bacterium
GGCGGGGGTGTCCCTGGGCGGATGGGGTAAAGAGACCCTGATCGAGCGGTCGCTTGAAGCGTTGAGGCTGGCGCCGCCTTCCGACCCGGATACATTCGATTTTATCGTCGTGGGCGATTCGAATACGCTCAAGCCTTTGGAGCAGTCGGAGGTCTTCCGGCAGTCGATTAAGGAGTTCAACCTCCTCGAGCCCAACTTTGTGGTGGAGGTAGGCGATATCGTGCTGGGTGGCGCCGCGGAGGGCGTTCCGGCGCAGTGGGATCTCTTTGACGAGGTCATCGCGGCCGTAGAGCCGCCTTACTTCCCGTTGCCGGGCAACCACGACATCAGCGACGCGGCCACGGAGCAGTTGTGGCGGTCGCGGCTGGGACCGACGCACTACTCGTTTGAATACGGGAACTCTCAGTTTATCTTGCTGAACAGCGAGGAGGTCGGCGCGGTGGAGCGCATCTCGGACGAACAGGTGGCGTGGCTGACCGAACAGCTCGACGCATCGACTGCCACGAACATCTTCGTGTTCTTGCACCAGCCCTATTTCGAGTACCTCGACGACCCGGAAACTCTTCCGGAGCGTTGGGAGAAACACTGGAGCAACGTCGCGCGCGCGTTCGAGGGGCATCCGGTCAAGGCGGTGTTCTCCGGGCACCAGCACCTATACCGCGACTGTGGCACGCGCGAGGGGGTCCGCTACGTGATATCGGGCGGCGCTTCCGTCTATGGCATGCGCAAGACCCCGGAGGAGGGAAGCTTCAACCACTACCTGCTGGTGCGGGTGCGCAATGACGAGGTGAGTTGGCTGGTCATCAAACCGTATTCGATCCTTCCCGAGAACGCCGTGACGAGCGACCGCATAGGCGAGTTGTACAACATACGCAATAAGTATATCGCGGCTGAGGAGGTCTTCGTGCCGCTGGGCGAGCCGGTGAACCAGGTAGTCAACATCGCGATCAAGAACCTATCCCAGTCGCCCATGAAATCCTCGCTGACCTGGGAGACGGAGGGGGGCTGGACGATTTCGCCGACGGAGGCGGGGTACGAGATCCCGGGTGGGGGAACGGTGAACTTGAGCTTTTCCGTGAAGGCCGGCCAAGCTGAGGAGGCGCGTTGGCCGGTGCCTGTATTCAAGACGCTCTACACTCAGACGCAGCATGGCCCGGCGGTGAACGTCGAGCAAGCGTTGAAGTTCGTGCCCACGGCGGCGGCATTGCGGGTGAAGACTCCGGTCCAGGTGGACGGCGTGCTCGACGAATGGGAGACGGCCCGGATGGTGCCGCTCACGTATCCGATCCGTTTCGATGTTGAGGACACCGGCGACCTGTCGTGTAAACTGGGTTTTCTGTGGGACGACGCGTATCTGTACATGGCGGTGGAGACACAGGACAACGAATTCCATCAGCCCTACGCCGGGGATATCGTTTGGTCGGCCGACAACGTCGAGATGTTCCTCGACGATTGGAGTTGGGGGTTGAGTTTGACGGAGGCTGGACCGGAGGTGTTTCTCTACTGGGGCGTCGACGTATCCGCGGAGACCGTCAACACGGATGTGGCGCTCGCGGTGAAGGGCGACGGCACAAGGATGATCTACGAGGCCGCTTTCCCCGCGTCCCACCTGACTCCGCTCAAGCTGGCCGCGGGCAACAGCTTCCGGTTCAACGCCATCATGAACGACCTCGATCCCGCCGGCCCTGTCGAGCGGCGCCATTGGTTGGAGCTTTGCCCCGGCGCGGGGTCGAAAGGCAGAGCCGCCCCCCGCGTGAAGATTGTGCTGAACGAATAGCGCGTTTGGCGATTGATCAAGCCGGTTGCATGACCTGGAGTTTGACGCCCGTGACGAGATCTTTCACCTGTTGACCGTAGGTGACCATGTGGGGGGCTTTGAGGTGGGCCTGCAGGGCTTCGATGCTGGCCCACTTCTCGACTACCGTCATCACGTTTTCGCGCAGGGGATCCTGGATCCCGATACCGGAGGGGAAGTCGACAACGGGTTCGTAGAAGAAGCAGCCGTCTTCGGCGAGCACGTTGGGGATGTTGCTCTTGAAGATGTCGATGAACTCCGAACGCTTACCCGGCTTCACTTCGATCGCCGCCACGACGAACACGGGTTTCTTGTCGCCCTTGCTGCCGGAACCGGCATTGCCGCCTTGGTCCGCGGCATATGCCACGCCTGCGCCGGAACACAGTATAGCCGCCACAAAGTCTCTCCGCGAGAACGCCATGAGTCGATCTCCTTTTCTTGGATGGTCCAAATCTGTTGGTGTAACCGTTGGGCCTATCGATCCTTTGAGGGAACTACTCGCCGTCCGCGTCATAACTCAAAGTCTTGAGCCAAGGTGATTGCTTCGTGCGCCGCGTCGACGATGTCTTCGTCTTCGGAGAGTAGTAGGTCGGCAAGGAGGAGGCCCGCCTCTTCGGGCCGGATGCAGGCAGCGGCTTCGATGGCGGCGAGCAGTAGTGGTTTGTTCTCCACTTCAGAAGCCACCAATCCGGAAACGGTTCCCCAGGTCGCAGCAGATTGATGTCCATCATTGGTCTCCCTGGTCTTGTGAAAGACACGTGGTTTGCACATAGAATACTTCTGCCAGCAGTCAGAGAGCAAACGGCGGGGCCCACAGCGTCCGCCCAGACCCAAGCTCTGGCACGGGCAGCGAGCCATTCCCGAACGGAGAACGTCAGCCGGCGATTATCGGTGTTGACACGATGGGGAAGGGGGGTATATCGTCCCGGCATGACGCACGTATCCAAAGAACGCAAGAAGCTGTTGGCGAGAGTGAATCGGATCGCCGGGCAGGTTAACGCCCTGAAGGGCGCAATCGAGGCGGCGGAGACGGACGCCGACTGCCACAGCATCATGCAGCAGGTCGCCTCGATTCGGGGAGCGATGAACGGTTTGCTGCTGCAATTCCTCGACGAACATACGCGCGAACACATCGCCCGCGGGGCCACACAGGACGACCGCGATCGAGCCGCAGAGGAACTCATCGAGGCACTCCGCTCTTTCCGCGTTTGAACGTTGGCCGCCTAGCCCCGTTCGCGCGGACGCGTTCGTAATAGCGCTTGTATTGCTCGTAGGCCTTTCGTGCCTCGGCGGGCGTAGGGGCGAATTCTCCCTTGGCTTGCGACGTCATGAGCGGATCCATGAAGGGGAAGTAGCCCCAGTTGATGATACTGTCGCCGTAGCGTGCGGCCAGGGCGAGTTTCTGTTCGAGCCAGTCGATGGGCGTGAAACGCCACGGTGCCTTCTTGCCTTTCGACAGCCGCAGGTACTCGTCCCAGTCGGCGACGTGGGCCTCGCCGGTCTCGACGTTTACCCAGAACTCCGCCCCCGCCTTGTGGCACGCGTCGCGTACGGCGGCGAAGAACGGCGCGCGCTGTTCCAGCGTGAAGAAAGACAGGTGCTCGCCCGAGTCCTGCAACATCAGGATGTCGATCCCGGTTTCTTCGAGGGTCTTGCCCCACCAGGCCGCGTACTGTTCGGGGGAGAGGTAGATGAAACCGCGCTTGCGCTCGTTATCCAGGAGGAAGAAGGGAGAGATCGTGACGACGGATCCGGGAGCCACACTATGGCACTCGTCCACGACCTCGCGCCACAGTTTGCGCCAGTAGGCGGACTCTTCGACGTCGTCCGGCGCGATGGGGTTGATCTCGTAGTTGAGATACCACCCCCAGAACGAGGCGTGACGGCCGTAGCGCGCGTGGTAAGCGGCGATGTGGCGGGTGTTCGTGTCGAGGATTTCCTTGGCGGGCGCCTTGCCGTACCAGCCGCCCGGCGGGAGGTCGGCGATGACGCGCATCCCGTATTTGTCGGCGATGGTGTACACCGATTCGAGGACGTCGGCATCGGCCGCATCCGGCGCGGCTTTGATGGCCTGTTCGAGCAGCGCGGGCGTATTGAAGATCCAGAGGACGTCGAAGCCGACATCGCGCTGGGCCTGGATGGCTTGCTCGAGTTGTTGACGGGTGCCGTCGGTATGGGGCGCCACCAGCCACCATAGCGTGCCGCGCATGAGAGGAAGGGGGCGGGACGGGCTGCTTGCGGCCTGTTCCGTCTGGGCTCCGGCAGCCAGCGTTGGCATAAACGCGGTAAGGGCGATAGTGAGCAACAGTCGCATCGGGGGATCCCTTCTAGAGGTGTGGTTCATTCCAGGCGCCGGGCCAAACCCGCACGGAGACGTCTCCGCGGCTCAATCAGTAGGGTCCGTACTCCCGGGCCGCCTCGAAGGCCGCAAGGATCTTCTCGGGGGACACGTTCGCCTGGATGTCGTGGTCAACGGAGAAGATGTAGCCCCCGCCCGGTTTGAAGGTGGCGAGCTTCTCTTTCACCTCGTTCCTGACGTCCTCGACGGCGCCGCTGAACAACGTGGTCTGTGCGCTCACGCCGCCCCCCCAGAAGACGATGTCCCGGCCGAATTCGCGCTTCAGCATGGTGGGGTCCATGCCCTGCGCCGTAGTCTGAACCGGGTTGAGGGCGTCAATGCCGCTTTCGATGAATTCAGGGATCAGGGGAACGACGGAGCCGCAGCAGTGGAGGAGAACCTTCACGTTCGGGCAAGTATCGTGAATGAGAGCGCATATCCTCGATATGTAGGGCTTGTAGAATTCCTGGAACATCTCCACGGAGATCTGGGGTCCTCTCTGATGCCCGTAGTCGTCGCCCATCACGATCACCTGGATGTAAGGACCCACTGCTTCCAGATAGCGACGAACGAACACCTCGAGCCTTTCGGTGACAAAACTCATCCAGCAGTGCATGAATTCCGGATCCGTGAGCATCAAGGTGGCGTACTTTTGATAGCCCAGGAGTTCATGGCCCACTTGGTAGAAGGAGAAACCGAGATAGGGGTCGCCGAGAACCGCGTAGTCGGTCTCCTCGCAGGCTTGCCGGGCCCATTGTTTCAGGATGACGAGTTCTTCATCCTTGATGCCCATGAAACCGCGGTCGCGCAGCGAAGGGAGAAGCGCCTCCAGTTGCGCCAGGTTCTCGATGCCGGAGAAGGGGTAACAGACGCGGTCGAAGTAGAAACTGTCCTTCGGCATTCGGAAGTGCGGTACGCCCTGGACCACCACTTCATAGTCGCCGTTTTCGTTCCTTGTGGGGTTGAAAGCCTCGGGAACCAAGCACTGCGAACCGTCCTTGAGCGTCCAGGGCTTCCATGCACCAGTCGTCACTCTATCGGTCCGATAGCGGGGAACGGTGATAATGTCCGTGCCCAGGATTTGCAGGATCTCCCTGCCTTCGTCGAGGTCGGGCGCCGCCAGCATGGGCAGAAGGTAACGAACATGCGTCGGGCTCGTGATCCCCAGGTGCTTCTTGAGACGGTTGTAGGCCATCACGTGGATACCGGTGTTGTAGTTGGAACCGAAATCGACGGGAACCCGGTCGGACTCCTCATGCCGTAACGCGGCCACTACCCGCTCTCTCGAAGTCATTTGGCTGGTCATCGAATACCCCTCCTCATTGGTTTGCCCACTCGGGCGCTTTCATCGGGTTCTCGCACGAAGAAGTCCGAGGCAGGCCGCGGCAGACGCGCGGCCCGGTCGATTTGCATGCCGGCCTCCTCCATCTGCTTGGCCAGCTCCGCGCGAAAATCCGGGTGTGACAATGTACGTTACAACACCTGATTGTAATGATGACTATCGTTGATCGGCAAGTAACCCCGAACGCCGGGTGGCGTATTGTGGCGCGCCCGAAGTACCCGGGCAAGCGGCGATTACGGCAACACAAGGTTGCTCAACCACGCCGACACCAGATGGGTGAGCGTCGTGTCTGGTCCAATAACGAGGCTGAGCTTGCCCCGCGCGCCACGGCGGAGTTATCCGGCGATTCGGCAAGAAACCATAATTCACGGTCGGCTTGAACCGCGGCGGCAAGAGGGGTCTGTATCGATCGTCACAAGGGTACGCCTCAAGGCGACCCCACCACCTGATCGATTCTTGGGATTCACGTCGGTCAGCACACGAAAGCCCTCCCGGGATACGTCTACTCTCATGAGGTCAAACGTGCCGGGTGTGAACATCCGGGCTAGGGACAAAGACAAAACGGGAGAGATGCCACCATGACTACCAAAACGACAGGCAAGTCCAAGACGAAGTCACGCTTTCGCGCAGTACTCAAGGCCCTCACGAGGAAGACGAAGCTGGGCAAGTTCGATCTGGCGGCGGGCGTAGACGAGGCCATCCTGACCGATTTCGGGCGGGCCCATCACGCCAAGGACTATCCCAACGCGTCCACCGTGTACAAAGGGGCGGGGAAACTGGAGGATCTGCGTCTCGAGTTTCGATACGACATCGAGACTCCGGCCGCCTTCGACCTGGCTCCGATCCCCAACTTCAAGTCCATATATCGCGCCTGGGCGCTCCAAGTGCCCGAGATCAGGCAGAACAAGGATCGGAAAGGTTTCGAGGCGTTCCTTGAGCAGGTTCCTCCGAGCGTCAAGGTCCACGTGCCGTCCGTGCGCATGGTGGTCAAACCCTTCGAGGGGGCGGAGGTCGAGTTCCGGTATGCATTTACGGTCACCGCCTTTGTCGAGATGACCGCGAGCGGCGACGTGCGCATCACGCCGCTCGGGGCCGTGCTGGATAACCCCAAGGCCTTTGAGAAGGCCTTGGCCCAAGCCATTGCCCGCTCGCGCAACGCCGCCGGCAAATCCGAAAACACGTGCTACGAGTTGCGCGAGTTGATTCGCCACATCGTCAACGTCCTCCTCGCGGGACGCATCTCGTCTTTCGTGCGCGAGATCGACCTGCCGTCGGCCATCGACCTGTTCGGGGGCGTGCAACTCAAGAACGTCCGGGTCGAAGTGCTTCAGAACTTCCTCGTGTTGGCGTCCGATATCGGTGTTTCGGAGGAGCGGGCGGCGCAGTTGCTCCTGGACACCGTTCTGGACGACGAGGAACGCGTCGTGGCCTACGCGGCGGAGGCCGAGGAGGCGGTCAACAGAATGATGCCGTCGCCCAAGGAGAAGGCCGGGATCGTGGCACTGAGCGCCCTGGCGGCGGGCGGCCTGCCCGACAAGGGGCTGTTCCTCTACATGAGCCAGAACTTCTTCAACACCCTCGCCAACCGTTTGATCCGCTACGACGGACATGGAGGGAAGTGCAAGCGCAAGGGAGCGCTGGAGTACTGCTACTCGTGGTTCCTGCGGGTGTGGGACGGCGCCGCACGGATCGCCGGCAACGGCCTCGACGTTTCCTTCAAATTCAGCGGGGGCGCCGGCGCCAGGGCACGCCTTCACACGCACTGTGGGGCGACCCCGTGGGTCGGAGTCAGTATCACCGCCACCACCGACCCAACGGGCAAGTTCCGTAGCGACTTCTACGTCAAGGACAACCGCGAGCTTTGGATGTCGGCCGGACCGCACCCGTTCAAGGTGCAGTGGCACTTCGGCGGGATCCCCTGGCCGCTCAACAAGATCTTCGCCTTGATCTTCAATCTGATCACCAACATCGGGATCGGACTGACGGCGTATCTCGGGAAGCGCTGGCACCGCCGCATCGCCAGTTTCCCCGCCACCTTCCCCGGTACGGGGCTTACCTACAAGGCCAAGCTCAACAAGCGGCTGGTCAACGTGAACGGCCGGCTCGCCCTGCTCGGCACAATCAAGTTCGGCGGCTAACCTCCTGAGTGATCCCCCGTTTCCACGGACGGTCGAAGGGCGTGAACATTTCACTTCTGGGAGGGTTCGGACGCCCCGCGCCGGGCGAGGGTGCGCCGAACGGCGGATAGCCCCGAAGGGCTGGCAGCCGTGGGTAAGCGAAGCGAGTCCACGGAAAACCGGCCTCGCCAACGAGCCCCGAACGAGATGGCAGCAACGCGAGGAGAGTGAAACCGCTGCCACCCCGTTGGGGCTGAACACTGGTGGCGCACTGTTTTCCGTGGGCTCGCGCCGCTCACCCACGGCTGCCAGCCTGCCGCCCCTCCGGGGCTAGGGGAAATCACTTCGAGGGGGAAAGTGATCGCTACGTGACCTGCGAAGTACAACTTCGCGGACAAGTGCGTTCCCAAGTGGATTACCCCGCCAAAAGTCAGGGCGGTTTCCGGATGTGGACTGCGGTGGCTTGCTACCGCTTTTCCGGAGGGGCGCTTGCTCCCCGGCGCAAGCGCCCGTAACCCAAACCCACGCTGCACCTTCGATGGCCGGAAGCAAGCTTCCTTAGCGAAAGCGCAAGCAAGCTTGCGCACTCCAAAGAGCCCTTCGGGCTCATCCGTACCGACTTTTGGCGGGGTAA
>JAACEL010000640.1 GCA_011682535.1 Nitrospiraceae bacterium
GGCTACACGCCCGAAGAGGCGCACCGGGCGGGGTTGGCCGGAGTCCTGACGCCCGCTTCGTACGAACGCGCCCTGCACGAGATGGCGGGCCGGCTGGCCACGGACGAGGAACGCCGCGGGTTGCCTTATGCGCCGCAGTCCGTGGAGTACGATTTTGTTCACAAGGACGGCCACCTTGTGCCGTGTGAAGTCACCACCCTGTTCATACGCGACGAACGCGGTCACCCGACGGGCGTCGTGGCGATGTCGCACAACATCACGCACCGCAAGAAACTTACGGATCGGATGCGGATGCAGCGCGACCTGGCAGTGGCGCTGAGCCGGGTGTCGGATCTGGACGAGGCGCTTCGATTGTGGATCGACGCGGCTCTGGACGTGTCGGGGATGGACTGCGCGACGGTGCATCTGTTCGACGAGCAGGGACATTTGCGGATTGCGGCGCACAAGGGGCTGTCGGCGGCTTTTGTGGAGAGCGTGGCGTATCTGGACAAGGAGATGGCGGATACGAAGCTTGTGCAGGCGGGTGTGCCGCAGTATGGCAATCGCCGGGACTCGGTGGCGGCCGACAGCGAAATGGGCCGCCGTGCGGGCGTGCGGGCTATCGGAATGGTGCCCTTGTTGAATGAAGGCCGCAGCATCGGATGTCTGATGGTGGGTTCGCGGGCGGTGGACGAGGTGCCCGAGGGGGCTCGGGTGGCGCTGGAGACTATTACGGCGCAGACGGGCGGCGCCGTTACGCGCATCGAAACGGAGTCCGAACTTCGAAAGAGTGCGGAGACGCACGGCCAGCTTGTGGAGACGATGAATGAAGGGCTGGCCATCATCGACGAGAACGGACGAATCGCGTTCGCAAACAAGCGGCTGTGTGTGGCTTTGGGCTACGGACGTCCGGAACTGCTGGGCCGTGAGGCGGCGGAGTTGCTCAGCGAGGACCAGGCGGTGCTGCTCACGCGGCAGAAGGCACTGTGGGAGGAGGGCGATGCGGAGCCGTTCGAGATGGAGTGGACCTGCCGCGACAAGCGGACGCTGCCGGTGCTGGCGTCGCCAAGTCCTATCATGGATGAACGGGGGCATTTCCACGGGGGCCTGGTGGTGTTTACGGACCTGACGCAGGTCAAGCAGTTGCAGAAGCGCATCAGCCGTGCGGAGAAGATGGAGTCGCTGGGGCGTCTGGCGGGAGGCGTGGCCCACGACCTCAACAATATTCTGTCGGGCATTGTGAGTTACCCCGACTTGTTGCTGTTGGACGTGGACGAAGACAGCCGGATGTACCGGCCGCTTCGGGCGATCAAGGAGTCGGGGCTGCGTGCGGCCGGCATCGTCGAGGATCTGCTGACGCTGACGCGGCGGGCGATTGAACTCGACGAGATCGTGAATCTGAACGGATTGGTGGAGAGCTATCTGGGCTCGGTGGAATTCGCGCGCCTGCAGGCCCATCACAAGTTGGTGACGGTGGTGCGCGACATGGAGCCCGACCTGCTCAACGTGCGCGGGTCTTCGTTGCACCTGTCGAAGGTGCTGATGAATCTGTTGTCGAACGCGATGGAAGCGATTCCGGAAGAGGGTAGGGTAACCGTCTCTACACGCAACGAGTACGTGGAGGAGGCGATCGAGGGCTACGACACGGTCAATGAAGGCGAATACGTCGTGCTGCGCGTGACGGACACGGGTACGGGGATGTCGATCGAAGATCGCAAACACATCTTCGAGCCGTTCTACACGAAGAAGGTGATGGGGCGTAGCGGGACAGGTCTGGGGTTGACGGTGGTGTGGGGTACGTTGAACGATCACCGGGGCTATGTGGATGTGCAGAGCGAGGAGGGCAAGGGAACGCTTTTCGCCCTCTACATCCCCGCGACGCGGGAGGCGATGACCCGTCATGCGGGCGACCCGAGCCTCGACGAGATCCGCGGCAACGGGGAGATGATTCTGGTCGTGGACGACGCGGTGGAGCAACGCGAGATCGTATCGCGAATGCTGCATGCGCTGGGGTACGAAGTGCACACGGCGGCGAACGGGGAGAAGGGCGTGGAGTTCGTGCGTCACCACCGGCTGAAGAAAGGGCGCCCGGTGGACTTGGTCGTCCTGGACATGATTATGGGGCCGGGGATGGACGGCTTGGATACGTACCGGGAGATGCTTCGGGTGTCGCCGAAGCAGCGGGCGATCATATCGAGCGGCTACTCCGAGACGGGACGTGTACGCGAGGCCCAGCGGCTGGGCGCTTCGGCCTATATCAAGAAACCCTACGGCCTCAAGGCGATGGGGCTGGTGGTGAAGCAGGCGCTGGAAAACTAGCCCATCGCTACCCTCCATGGCCGTTGCAGGGAGGGTCATTGTGCCGGCAAAAACCAACGCGTTTCGGATAGATTTTTCTCGTGAGGCAACGAATCTCTTTCGAATAGATTTATGGCTCCTCACAAGAATCTGTGCATGTGGGTTGTCGATAAGTGCTCATAACCAACGTGAATACAATGCGATAGCGGGGTTGAGTATTCGCGGAGAAACCCAAGCGCCAATGACGTGTTTTCTTCTTGACGGGATAACAGGATACAC
>JAACEL010000208.1 GCA_011682535.1 Nitrospiraceae bacterium
ACTCAATCCTGTTTATCCTGTTATCCCGTCAAGAAGAGATTCGGAAGCAAGCCTCCAAGAAAACTGAAGTACGCTCTTTCCGGATGAACCATATTTTTCTTCCTGGGCTACCCGGCGTCACAAGTTCACGGCATCCTCAAACTTCAGGCCGGTAGCATCGGCTTCACGCGTAGCGTCCATGCTCTCTCGCGCACTGTATTACATGGCGAAACTGGTCGAGGCTCACGTCGACCGGCACGGAGTGGTCTGAGTGATAGAGGTAGCCGCCTCCTTGCTTCGCCACTGAGAGTTTGGCCCGGATTTCCTCTTCGATGCGCGTGGGATCGGCCTCACTCATAAGACGGGCGTCGATGCCGCCGAACAAGGCCAATCGGTCGCCGAACTCGCGCTTCAACGCGCGCACGTCCATTCCGGCCTTGACCTCGAGCGGCTGCAGGCAATCGAAGCCCGCCTCTATGATCGCAGGGATCAGACTTCTGACATCGCCATCCGAGTGCAGGATGGTCTGCATGCCCAGTTCGTGGAAGACAGCGTTTCGCTGTGCATCGGAGGGCGCCAACAGTGCGGCGTAGGTATCGGGCGAGAAGGTCGGGCCGTTGCGATAGCCCATGTCGTTGGGGAGCCACACCGCATCGAAGCGAAGTCCCTCCTCGTGCATCAGGATGACCATATCCTTGAGTAGGCGGGACAGGGCGTCCACCATCTCTTTATACCAGGCGGGGTTCTCCACCATCTGGCACAGCGAGGCCGACATGCCCAGAAGGCCTTCCAACATGCTGTTCCCCGCGAAGCCGACGAATGCAACGTACTTCCCCTGCTCTCGTGCGTGGCTGTAAACGCGCCGAGCCTCCGTCCAGTCAACGCGGCCCCGGTTGGGTTGCAGCCGTTCCCTTATGGCGCTCCAGTCTTTTGCACTCTTGACAGGATGCTCCAAGAACTGGGGTGTGGAGGGTGAATGCTTGAGGTATTTCCACACGATGCCGAAGGCTGAACGCTCTATCACGTATTGGTCCGTTTCCTCGAGAATTACGGTCTCGAAACGCGGAGACAGATCCGCAGTCATCTGAACGATGTCGAAGTCGAAATACTCACCAACGTCCATGTCCTCGGGCAAGCCCTCTTGCCGCCATCGCGCCAAGGTTTCGGGCCAAGGTTGGTCGAAGATGGGAACTCGGTCAGGGAGCCTTCGCTCGATGGCCAACTTAACTCGTTCTTGAGAAGTCATCCGTCACTCTCACTCGGCCTGTCGGTCGATGTCTGCCGCTGCCGCCTTCATCATCGCCTCGATAAGCCGGACCGTCTGGGATTCTGTTATGTAGTACCGTTCCCTGACCTGGCCGTACGGGGTCTTGGCAAGGATCGTTGGGTTGAACACGGCATCAATCTCAGGCGATCCCACTTTCCCGAGCGCTTCCGCCAACTCATGACCCAGGTACCACGCATTTTCATAGCCGTGGCGTTGCTGCCATGCCTCGGCCGCTTGGGCAAAGGCACGGAAGGCCCGCTGAAAGCCTTTGTCCGATTCTACTGCGTTGCAGAACTCCGTTTTCGCCGCCAGGAAACGCAACTGGTAGACGAGGTCCATCAGGAAGCGCTCGGGGTTTCCGAAGAGAAGACCCTTCAGTGGCCCCTCTTGCAGGGGCTGTTTCGCTTTCGCCTCCAGCTTCTCTGCCATTTCGTGCATAGGACCGGGATCCGGTTTCCCGATCAGACACCACGCCGCCAGAATCGCCTCGCCCTCTCCTGGGATCAGCTTTTCAGCGAAATCCCGATAGTCATCCATTTCCAAGGGTCTTCCAGTGGCGCCGCGGGCGAAGGCGAAGATGTTGGGCAGCTGCACGCAGTGGGTCTGTGCATTGCCCATGACGCCCAGAGGCCCCATGGCCGCGCCGCCGTCATAGGCTTGGTTCCCTCCAAAATTGGTCAGAGGGAAGCTCGGCTCGCCTTCGATACAGCCATAGTTGTAGGCAACAATGCGATCTTCCACACCAGCCTCTTCAGCATAGCGGCCGTTGGCCAGCGCCCACGGCTCCGGATTAAGCGCCTTCAGCCGCTTGTAGGTGTCCAGGAACTCGGATTTCTTGCCCATTTCAAATTTGCCCGTTTCATAGAATCGGGCGTAGCCTTCCCAGCCCGCGTGCGCCCAATAGAGCAGTTGGATACCCGGGCGCAGGCTGTCGAAGAGCCTGCGATGTGCGCCAAGGAGATCGACGAATTCCTGATTGGTCGAACCGGGATACCCTCCCGGGTCGCTGTCGATGATGGCGATGGCGTCCGCGGCCGCCAGTGGACGGAGCAGTTCCTTCCGCCACGCCAGCATGGCCGTCATAGCGTCGGCATCGCCTGGATTCACGCGGATATCGCAGTGAAAAAAGTGCCGATCCTCAAACGTAGCCTGTGAAGCTGAAGCGTTGTCAGCAACAACGTTTGGGCAGAGGGCAATGACCACGCGCATGTCGAAGTCGTGATGAGCAATATCGATGACTTTGCCGATCTTTTCAAGGTTGGCCCGGTCGCTCTCAGTGAGTGGCTTGGGCATGGTTTCGAGCACGGGCCAGATCTTCACCGTGTTGTAACCGAGGAGATGGATTCCCTCAAGGAAGCCCCGCCAGTCTTCGAGCGTCCACGTACGGGCGGCGTAGGGATGGTTGTAGGGCCAATGCTGGTGTACGTAGAGACCGATCATCTTATCCCAATTCGATGCGACATCGGTCCCTTGTGCCATCGTGCCGGTGGCGAAAAAGGCCATGAGTGTCGTGAGAGAGAGCATTGTGACCATTCCTTTCATTTTCTTTTCTCCTGAAGGCGGTTGAGCCAAACCGCGGCGAATATCAGCATCCCGCGCATCACAAATTGGTGTGAGGACGAAACATCGAGCAATGTCATGCCATTGATGATGACGCCGATGAACACCACACCAACTAAGGTTCCCCATACTGTTCCGATGCCGCCGGCAAAGCTTGTTCCCCCGACAATGACGGCGGCAATGGCGTCAAGTTCCCAGCCCACGGCGACCGTAGGCGTACCGGACATAATGCGTGCGGAAAGCATGATCCCACTGACGGCGGCCAGCGCGCCAGTGATAGCGAAAACCATGATGCGGACGAAGGCGACATTGATGCCGGAAAGCCGTGCGGCCTCGGCGTTGCCACCGACGGCATAAACGGCCTGCCCGAAAACGGTGCGCTTCATAACAAAGGCGATTGCGGCGAAGACGGCGAGGAAAATCAATGCGGGGAAGGGAACGCCAAGGACGTAGCCTCCCCCCAGAATGTGGTACCAATCGGGAAAGGACGCGATGGGAAAGCCACCCGTAATCAGCAAGGCGAGTCCTTTGAGGGAAAGATAGAGCGCCAAAGTGGAGATGAACGAGGGCACTTCCCACTTCACGCGAACGACCCCTGTGAAGACGCCGAAGCTGGCTCCGGTGAGAACTGTCATAGGGATACCAAGTGCCAACGGAATACCCGCCTGGGTCAGGTAGGCAACGAGACAGCCCGCCAGCGCCACGGACGATGCCACGCTGAGATCGATTTCTCCGGCGATGATGACCATGGTCATGCCGAAGGCCAGTAGCCCTTGGACAGAAACGGATCGCAATACGTTCAAGAGGTTTTCGATAGAGAGAAAATGTGGAGCCGTCACGGAGAGGATGATACATGTCAATACGAGCACGATCTCCAGCGTGCTCTTGGCCGTGATGGCCTTGATATCACGCCAGTTCATTGACCGTGTCCTTTCCTAATGGTGCTGCCTTCTCGATGCGCATACACCGTTCGAGCAACGCCCGGGGCGACGTGCCCGCCGGTATCACTTCATCTTCAATCCGCCCCCCGCGCATGATCGCGATCCGATGGCAGACTTCGAGAAGCTCTTCCAGTTCGCTTGAGACCAAAGCGGACCCAATGCCTTCCCGGCTCAGGTGGCGGAGGATATCGAAGATCTGCTGCTTGGCCTGGACATCAATCCCGCGGGTGGGCTCGTCGAAGAGCACCACCTGCGGCCGTGCGTTCAGCCGCCCAGCGATCACCACTTTTTGCTGATTGCCGCCGCTTAACGAGGAGACGGGTGCGTCCACATCGGTCGTCCCAATAGCCAGTTCACGGACGGATCTCGCGATGGCTTCGGCTCGGCGCTTTCTCAGGATAACGCCCCCACAGGCATTACTGCGGAGGCTGGCGAGGCAAATGTTGTCGCCGACGCTCAGTGCGGGGACGAGCCCTTCGGCCTGGCGGTCTTCGGGAACCAAGACAACACCCGCTTTTCGCATGGTGGCCAAGGAAACGCGCTTGATCACCCTCCCGGCAACGGTAATGTCGCCGCCCGAGACGAAGTCGACGCCGGCAATGGCGCGCAGCAGTTCCGTGCGTCCGGAACCCAGAAGCCCGGCAATGCCGAGAATCTCTCCACGGCGCAACGTAAGCGAGGCATCTCTTACGCCGGTCTCCGTTTGAAGATTCCGCGTCTCCAGGATAACTTCATCCGTCACGGTCTCGGGTGGTCCCACACGCACCGGCATGAATTCGCCGAACATGGCTTGGGCGATTCTCTCCGCGCTCGCCTCGTCCCCGGTGAACTGTGCCGCGAGTTCGCCGTTGCGCAGCACCGAGATCCGATCCGCTATCTGCTGAAGTTCCTGCAACCGGTGCGTGATGTAGAGAATGACCACGCCTTGCCCGGCGAGGCGGCGTATCAGGGCGAACAGACCATCCACCTCTTCGCGCGCAAGCGCGGACGTCGGTTCGTCCAGCAGCAGCGCCTTGGGATGGCGCGACATCGCCTTGGCTATCTCGACCACCTGCTGCTCAGCCACGCCCAATTCGCGCGCTTTCCTGGTCACTGACAGATGCAGGCCCATCTCCGCCAGAAGATCGGCGGCCATGTGGGTTGTTTTCTGCGCGTCAACTGCGAGCCCCGCCCACTTGGTTGGGGGGTGCCCCAGGAAAACATTCTCGGCCACCGTCAGTTCCGGCACCAGGCTAAGCTCCTGATGCACTGCGGCAATGCCGCGACGCAGGGCGGCGCGGGGCGAGGGAAAGGCGACCGGCACACCCGCCATGGCCACCGTCCCACTCGCTGGCTGAACTGCGCCTGTCAGGATCTTGACAAGGGTACTCTTTCCGGCCCCGTTCTTGCCGATCAGTGCATGCACCTCGCCGGCGCGAAAGGAAATGCTGACGTCTTTGAGCGCCCGAACGCCAGGATACTGTTTGCAGAGGCCGAGGGTTTCCAGTGGGGGCGGTTCTGCCATACTTCCTGGATTCATCGGCTTAACTCACGCAGCAGGTCACGGTATTCTTCGACCTCGGTGGGGTTGTCGCGACTGAATAGGACACCCGGCAGCGCCACCTCTTTGGGCACCGTTTCGCCCTGCAGTACCTTCGCTGCATTCTCTACCGCTGTAAAGCCGATGGCGTAGCCTTTTTGTCCTGTAACGGCCTGGAGCACATCGTCGGGGGAGAGCAACGCGTCGGCCAATTGCTCGCTGATGTCGGTTCCGAAAACCTTCACCTTGGCCGCCTTGCCCATATTCAGCACGGCCTTCACCGCCCCCACGGTACCGCCTTCATTGGCGGCCCAGATCAGATCAATGTCCGGATGGGCCGTAAGCAGGCTTTCCGCCACGGTGGTCGCCTGCGGCGCCAGCCACGCATCCTGCTCAGCCACTACCTCGGCGCCAGGAAGCTTGGCGATCTCTTCGCGGAAGCCTTGCACCCGCATGCTGCACGTCTCGGGCGCCAGCGCCATGTAGGCAATCAAGGCGATCTTGGCTTTGCCATCTAAGTGCTGGGCGATATACTCCCGGGCATGTTGCCCGGTAGTGCGTCCGAGCGACACCTGGTCGCTGCGTATGGAACTCTGAAAAATGTCTTTGTCGACGTAACCGTCGTATGTGATGACCGGGATGCCCTTCCGGTGTGCCCGCTCCAGCGCGGGCACTGACGACTTCACGCTCAGCGGCGCCACCACCAGCGCGTCAACTTGTCGCGCCACGCTCGCGTCGACCAGATCGGCTTCTTTGTCCACGGCTCCAAAACTGTTCATTGTCGAAAGCTCAAGGCCGTATTGCGTTGCGGCGGCTTTCATCCCCGCCTCGCAGAGGCGAAAGAACTGATCCTCCTGCATGAGCAGAGCGGCAACCCGCGGTTTGCCGCTCGCACCGTCCGGGACATTGCCGCAACCGCCTGCGAGCAATAGGAAAACGAGACAGGTAATGGCACGGAAGCCGGTGCTGTTCTTCACGATCATCTCCCAATCCGCCTTCGTTCAGCTTTGAAGGGCAGCTGTCATTATAGCACCACGGCGTCCCGAGTTTACAAGTATCGATACACTTTCTACTGTTACCAGATGGTTTCTCCTATTGATGCCCTGTGATCGTGCTCGCTAGATGAGAAATAAGACTGAAACCATTGCTCATAGATGGCTTAGTGGGCGTGGAGGATGAATAAGGCCCGTGCAAACACGACGCCACGGGGCCACAGCCAACTACTTGATTTGCCTGTTGCAACCGGTCTGAAATTGTGCTAGACTCTCTATAGACCGTCATAGGGTCGATAGTGTTCGTCGATACCGCATCGCTGCCCTGAAAGCCTCCAGCGGCTTTTTCAGACAACAGTCCCGGCTAGAGAGCATGCCTTCAACGTGTGAAAAGGAGAGCGAATGATGGAGACAATTAGAACGGTCAAGAATTATATCAACGGAGAATGGGTGGATGCCGAGAATGATGGCGTTATCGACGTGGAGAATCCCAGTACGGGCGAGGTTATTGCACAGACACCGCTTTCCACCGTTGCGGAAGTAGATCGTGCCGTGGCGGCGGCCCGTGCTGCTTTTCCGGGGTGGAGCACGACGCCCGTGACTCAACGCGCGGAATACATGTATTCCCTGCTCGCCGTGATGCAGGCCCGTGAAGAAGAGATTAGCCGTGTGCTCACTGAGGAGATGGGCAAATCCTTACCGGACTCTCGAGCGGAAATGAAGCGTGTTTTTCAGAATACAGAGGTTGCCTGCGCAACGCCCATGTTGCAGCAGGGCAAGAATATGATTGGCTGTGCAAAGGCTATAGATGGGGAAGAAATCAACCTGCCCATAGGCGTGTTTGCCGCGATTACGCCTTTCAACTTTCCTGCCATGGCGCCTTTTTGGTTTATTCCTTATGCCATTGCCACAGGCAACACTCTCGTCTTGAAACCCTCTGAACTTGTTCCCCTTACCATGGAGTTGCTGGCGAAATGCATCGAACAGAGCGGCCTGCCTGCAGGTGTGTTCAATCTTGTGAATGGCGCCAAAGAAGTAGCGGTTGCCCTCACGGAACACGAGAACATTGACGGGCTCTCGTTTGTAGGCAAGTCCTCGACATGCCGTCTCGTGGCACAGAAATGCGCCAGCCTCAACAAGCGATATCAGGCGATGGGCAGCGCCAAGAATCACCTCGTGGTGATGCCGGACTATGCTCATATGGATGAGCTTATCCGCAACATGAGTACCTCCTGCTATGGCTGCGCCGGGCAGAGGTGCATGGCTTCTTCGGCCATTGTTGCCGTCGGAAGCGAGATGTACGAGAAGGTGTGTAAGAAGTTTGTCGAGGATTCACGGAAGTTCATCGTTGCCAATCCTCTTGATCCGGCAGTTGCGCAAGAGCCCATGCTTATGGGGCCGGTTATTTCCGCTCAGTCAAAGAAGTTCATCTTGGACATGATCGACAAAGGAATCGCCGAGGGGGCCACGCTCGCTCTGGATGGCAGGAATCTCAAGATTCCCGGATGTGAGAATGGCCACTTTGTCGGCCCTACAGTCTTCACGGATGTCACACCCGGCATGGAAATCCACAAGACGGAGATTTTCGGCCCCGTAGTGGTCATTCTCCAAGCCGCCAGCCTGGATGAAGCGATCGGGATTATCAACAATCACCAATATGCAAACGCGTGTTCGATCTACACGCAGAATGGGCACTATGCCCGCAAGTTCAAGCTCGAGGCGAAATGCGGGATGATAGGGATAAACGTCGGCATCCCCGCCCCCGTACCCTTCCTTTCTTTCGGTGGAATGTATGATTCGATGATCTGCGATATCAAGATGCAGGGCGCTTCGGCTATCCGGTTCTACACGGAGAACAAGGTCGTGGTGGAACGTTACTGGGATGAGGACTAAACCTTCCACATCGAGTGCAAGGAAGAGAT
>JAACEL010000209.1 GCA_011682535.1 Nitrospiraceae bacterium
CTACCTGGGCAGACACAGAAACGGGCCGCGACGCTTTCGCGTCGCGGCCCGTTGTGTGTTTCTCTACGTCAACCGAGATTATTTCTTCCGGCTGACGAGGGCAGCGCCAAGACCCAGCGCACCCGCCAACAGCGCGACAGCGGCGATACCGGCAACCGGCAACGCGCCCGCCGCGAACACGGTTACGCTAATCGGGGCTGTCTCGAAGACGGCCTTCGACTCGTCCGTGATGACGCAGGTGTACAGGCCCGAATCGGCCTCGACCAGCGAAAGGATTTCGAGTGTAGAGCCCATCTCACCGACGGCCTCGACGGCATCCTTGTACCACTGGTAGGTCAGCGCGCCAACGCCGCCCGGGAAGCTCGCGACCAGCTCGAGGCTGTCGCCCACTTCGAACCAGCCGCCGCCTGTGGCGACCGCTTCGCCTTCGCCCTCACCTTCGCCCTCACCTTCGCCTTCGCCCTCACCTTCGCCCTCACCTTCGCCGCCCGCAATCCACTCGGCCCACTGATCCGGAATACCGTCCGCGGGAGTCGTGTCGTCGTAGCCAGCGCCGCCGTTGGAGAACTCCATCAGGCAGACTTCAGCGTTCTCCATGCCGTTGTCATTCCAGCCACCGGACGTGTTGACCTCCATGTAATCTTCGTTATTGGAATTGTTCGGCTCACCACCGTTCCAGCTGGTGTAAGCACCGCCGACCGCAGCACCGTCCGCGGCGCCCGACCAGAACGACTGACCCGTAGCGATCCATTTCCAGTCGCCTTCAGTGGCCTTGTCCGTGGCTCCGACAAGAATGTCCGCTCCAACGACGACCGAGATCGTGTCCTTGATCCAGGTGGCGAGGGCTTCGCTGTCAATGGTGGCCAGATTGCCCGGAACCGCAACCTTCGCGGGGCCGATCGTAAAGGCCTCGGCCAACGCCTGACCAACCTCCCACGGCATCGCGCCACTCGACAGAACATAGACGTACTTGTTGGTCGTGTTGTAGAAGGCATTCGTGCCCCAGGTGTAGCCGCCGCCGCCGCCGCCACCGTCGCAAGCGGAGTCGTCGCCGGCGGTCGTCGTGCCGGCATCAAGGACCGCCGCGACATAAGCCGCGCGGTCGCCGCTCTGACCGTTGAACTCGGCAAGGTTCTTCACGCCGTCGCCGTCCGCGTCGCCGCAGATGGCCAGCGTAGCCTCTGCCGTAAGGTCGTAGTCGACCGGATCCGGTGCGCCGCTGCTCCACAGCGACGTGTACGCAGCCATGCCATAGATATGCTCGGCAAGCACGCCAAACGAACCCACGAAGCCGTAGCCATAGTCGGTGCCGTCATAGGTGAAGCGCTCGTACGAACCATCGCCCAACGTCGCGAAAGCGGCCATCACATCCTGAATCGTGAAGCCGCGCGCCTTGAACAGGTTGAAGGCCATACCGCCCAAGTCCGCCGTGGCCTGGAGACGGTTGGCCTGGAACGCCGCAAACACACTCGCGTGAAGCGGGTGCGCCGCATTGGCCAGGATCGTCGACAGCACTTCGAACTCGATCGCGTCGAGCACGCCGTTCTCGTTGTTCTCCGACGGATCCGTCGTCGCTGGACTTCCCGTGTCATCCGTGTAGTTGCCGTCAGGCGACAGATGACTGTAGGGATTGCCGCTGAAGACGAAGTCCGCGCAGTTACGCATCTCGGCGTCGAAATCAATCGTCACCGGATCCGACAACGCCGGAATGTTGGGATAGGTCTGACCGAATGCGGTTCCAGCCGCGACCAACGCTACCAATATAACAATCTTCTTCATTACACACTCCTCCCCTGCCTTCAGCCCTTTCAAAGCCGAGGCGTTGCCCATTGAATCACTCCAAGTACCACACCTGCTGAGCGCACCCGCCAAAAGCGGATACATTCTAACATCCTTTACCTTCAACTATTGCTCCGAACTCTAGAGTTGCTTGCCAGCGCACGGAACATCCTGCCGGGAAGAAGCGTTGCCCGCACCAGCGACCCGAGGCCACACTACGAAGCCGAAGCGTCATGCCGCCCGCCCCAACAAGACTACCTCAATCATGCATCATCGGGCGGCCGTTCCGGCCCAGTGGCACGTGTTGCTTGTGCCGCCGCTTCTCGCGACAAATCACAGTCTACCAGAATTTCCCGCCCGCGTAAACCCCTTTTTTTGCCATTTCCAGGGCCAGACCGGCCAGTTTCCACGGAATGCCGTTGATTCGGCCGCCCCAGGCTGCTACATTCCTACGGGAAGTGGGGCGGAACGCCCTACTTCCCGTACATCCACATGTACCATTTTTACGACTACCCGAAGGGAAAGGTCAGCCACATCATGAAACTCAACACAACGCTGTGTGCGCTGCTGGTTATTGGAATGCTAGCGGGATGCGGCGCCGAACAAGGCCCCGTGCAGGTCACCCAGACCCGCACCGTCTCCTCACCCCCCATCCCGGGCCCGCCACAACCCGCTCCCCCCCCCCAGAGCCACTCTTTTGGCTGGAAAGCACCCGAGGGATGGACACAGACCTCACCTAAACCCATGCGGCTGGTAAATTTCCAGCTTGGGCCCGAGACCGCGCGCGCCGAGTGCTACATTAGCGTACTCCAAGGCATGGGAGGCGGTGTCGAGATGAATGTCAACCGTTGGCGCGGACAAGTGGGCCAGGAGCCGCTCAGCCCCGAAGCGATTGCCGAACTGCCCACCATCCCCGTAGCCGGCGGAACCGGGCCGTTGATCGAGGCCGCGACCCCGGAGGACGGAGGCGCGCAACCCTTGATGCTGCTGGGGACCATGTGCGCCCGAGAAGGCCAGGGCGTCTTCGTGAAAATGATCGGTCCCAAGGAGACCGTTCTGGCCGAACGGGAGCGCTTCCTGGAATTTTGCCGCTCGATACAGTAGCTTTCCCGGCCCCGATTCGCCTGCCGCGCGTGTGGCACCCACGTTTCGCATGTGGTATGATTACCTTGTTGAAGTGTTTGCGAATGATCCGGGAACGTACGGCCAGCTCCCCATGGGTCGGAAAGCGAGATTGCTGAGCGTATCATGAACAACTTTCTCAAACAGGTCTCCCTGTGGATCGTCCTGCTCATTATCGTGGTGCTGGCCCTCTCGCAGTTCTCGGGCAACCAGCGCAACAAAAAAGAACTCTCGGTGACCGACTTCGAGCAGGCTCTCAGCCAAGGCGCCGTGTCCAGAGTCGTCTGGTCAAGCGTCGGCGCCAACGAGTTCGAGTTCAACGTTACCTTCGATCCCCCCTACGAGGGCAACAACAGCCTCCGCTTCTACTATCACGAGGTGCCCGAGGACTGGATCGCCATCATGAAGGAGAAAGGGATCCCTCATAAGGTAGTGCGCGATGGCAATATCCTGACAACCATCTTGGTTCAGATCGTTCCTCTTCTTCTTATTTTCGGTGTGTTTTGGTTCTTCATGTTCCGTCAGATGCAGGGTGGCAGCAACAAGGCCCTTTCGTTTGGCAAGAGCCGCGCCCGCCTCATGAACCAAAGCGACAAGGTCTCGACCTTTAATGATGTGGCCGGGGTCGATGAAGCCAAAGAAGAACTCCAGGAAATCATCGAATTCCTCAAAGACCCCAAACGTTTCACGCGCCTGGGCGGCAAGATCCCCAAGGGCGTGCTCCTCATCGGCCCCCCCGGGTCCGGCAAGACCCTGCTGGCCCGCGCGGTTGCGGGTGAGGCCAACGTACCCTTCTTCAGCATCTCCGGCTCCGATTTCGTCGAGATGTTCGTCGGCGTCGGCGCCAGCCGCGTGCGCGATCTCTTCCAACAGGGCCAGAAACACGCACCGTGTATCATCTTCATCGACGAGATCGACGCCGTCGGCCGCCAGCGCGGCGCCGGCCTGGGCGGCGGCCACGACGAACGCGAGCAGACCCTCAACCAGTTGCTCGTCGAAATGGATGGGTTCAACACCAACGACGGCGTCATCCTCATGGCCGCCACCAACCGGCCCGACGTGCTCGACCGCGCCCTGTTGCGCCCTGGCCGCTTCGACCGCCAGATCGTCGTCGCCAACCCCGACATCAAAGGCCGCGACGCCATCCTCCAGGTCCATATCCGCAACAACGGGTTGCCCCTGGCCGACGACGTCAACGTCACGACCCTGGCCCGAGGCACGCCCGGCTTCTCCGGCGCCGACCTCGCCAACATGATCAACGAAGCCGCTCTGCTTGCGGCGCGCCGCTCACGCGACAACGTCTCCATGCAAGATTTCGAGGACGCCAAAGACCGGGTCCTGATGGGCCCCGAACGCCGCAGTCTGGCCATCAGTGTCGAAGAGAAGCGCGTGACCGCTTACCACGAGGCCGGCCACACGCTTGTGGGCCGGCTCACCCCGGGCGGCGACCCCATCCACAAGGCCACCATCATCCCGCGCGGCCCCGCCCTCGGTATTACCAGCTTCCTCCCCACCGAGGACCGGCACAACGTCACCAAGACCTACTGCTTGTCGGCCCTGCGCATGGCCATGGGCGGCCGTGCCGCCGAGGAGATCGTCTTCAACGACTTCTCCAGCGGCGCCGCAAGCGACCTGCGCGCCGCCACCGAGCGCGCCCACGCCATGGTGTGCGAATGGGGCATGAGTTCGCTCGGCCCGGTGTCGTTCGGGCGCAACGACGAGGTCTTCCTCGGCCGCGACTTCGTCAAGGAGCGCGACTTCAGCGAGGAAACAGCCTCCGCCGTCGACAACGAGATCCACCTCCTCCTTAAAGAAGCTTACGCCGACGCCATCCGGACCGTCACCGAGCACCGCGACATCCTCGAGGCGCTGGCCGAGGAACTGGTCGAGCGGGAGACGCTCGAGGCCAGCCAGATCGACGACATCATCCGCGACAAGGGCGGCGACGATCTCATCCCACCACCGCCCCCCGCGGAAAAAAAGCCCGAGCCGTTCGAACCCGTCCCCGTAGAGGCCAACGAGCCCGCAACGGAAACGGTGACCGAGATTGGCAAGGCCAAACCCCAACCGGGACAAGGCGACGTCGTGCCCGGCACCGCGTAGCCGCGATGCTCCCGCGCCATTTGTTGCATCGACCCGGCGCCCCGAACGGCGATTCGCCCGCCGCCCGGACCCTCGTCATGGGCATCATCAACGCTACGCCCGATTCTTTCTCGGACGGCGGCTTGATCGCCGGTCCCGGCGCCGCTTGCGAGCGGGCCACCGCGATGCTGGCCGAAGGCGCCCATCTACTCGACATCGGCGGCGAATCTTCACGGCCCGGCGCCGATCCTGTATCCATCCAGACCGAATGCGAGCGCGTGCTGCCAATCATTGAGATCCTGCACCCGCTCGGCTCGCCCCTCTCCGTCGACACCTACCACGCCGAAACCGCCCGCCGCGCCCTCACCGCCGGCGCCGCCATGATCAACGACATCACCGCGCTGCGCGGCGACGCCGCCATGGCGAGCGTCGTCGCCGAGGCCGGCTGTGACTGCGTCCTCATGCACATGCGCGGCTCGCCGCGCACCATGCAGGACGCTCCCTGCTACGAAGACGTGATCGACGACATCCGCGCCTTCTTCGAAGAGCGCATCGAGTTCGCCATCGGCCAAGGCATTGCCGAAGAAGCTATCTGGCTCGATCCCGGCTTTGGCTTCGGTAAAACGCCCGATCACAACCTCGCCATCCTCCGCCGGCTGCGCGAATTCACACGCTTCGGACGCCCCATCCTCGTCGGCACCTCCAACAAGTCGACCATCGGCGCCATCCTCGACACGCCTGTCAACGACCGTGCCGAAGGCACCGCCGCTACCATCGCCATCGCCATCGCCAACGGCGCCGATTGCGTCCGCGTACACGATGTCAGAGCCATGGCGCGCGTTGCCAGGATGACCGACGCCATCGTCCGCGCCTGACCCCCCGAACACCACGCCGCGCCGGAACCGGGCCGCGCAAAAGTGATATACTGGATCCCACATCTCAGACTACAGCAAGCGGAGACGGGAACACGCAATGGCTGAACGACTGTTCGGAACCGACGGCATTCGCGGCGTGGCCAACATGTATCCCATGACGGCCGAGATGGCCCTCAAGGTCGGACGCGCCGCCGGCTACATATTCCAGCTCGAAGATCGGCCCCACACTATCCTGATCGGCAAAGACACGCGCCTGTCGGGGTACATGATCGAAAACGCGCTTACCGCGGGATTGTGCTCCATGGGCGTGCACGTCCTCCTGGTCGGCCCGTTGCCCACACCCGGCGTATCCTACATCATGCGCAGCCTGCGCGCCGACGGCGCCATTATGATCTCGGCGTCCCACAATCCCTTCCAGGACAACGGCATCAAGTTCTTCGGCCCCGACGGGTTCAAGATCGCCGACGCCGTCGAAGATGAGATCGAGCGCCTCGTCACAACCACCGCCATGGATGACATCCGGCCGACCGCCGGGGCCGTCGGTACCGCGCGCCGCATCGACGACGCCGTGGGCCGCTACGTCGAATTCGTCAAGGCGTCGTTTCCCAAAGGCATGCGGCTCGACGGCCTCAAGGTCGTTTGCGACTGCTCCAACGGAGCCACCTACAAAGTCGGTCCCTTTGCCCTGGCCGAGCTGGGCGCCGAAGTTATCGCCATCGGCAACACGCCCAACGGGCGCAACATCAACGAAGACTGCGGCAGCGTCCACCCCGAAGAAATGCGCGCCACCGTCATACGCGAACGCGCCGACCTCGGCGTCGCCTTCGACGGCGATGGCGACCGGCTCGTCATGGCCGACGAGGACGGGCGCCTGCTCAACGGCGACGCTCTGCTCGCCATCCTCGGCGCCGACCTTATCCAACGCGAAGACCTGCCCAAGAAAACCGCCGTCTCCACCATCATGGCCAACATCGGACTCGAACGCGCGCTCGAACGCCTGGGCGGCAAACTCCTGCGCACCGGCGTCGGCGACCGCTGCGTGGTCGAAGCCATGCGCGAGAACGGCCTGCGCTTGGGCGGCGAAGCCTCCGGCCACATCGTCATGCTCGAACACAACACCACCGGCGACGGCGTCATCACCGCGCTGCACGTCCTGGCAACCATGATCCGCAGAGACCAGCCCCTCAAGGTTCTCGCCCAGGACTACGCCCCCGTCCCCGAAGTACACGAACAGATCCCCCTCAAGGGCCACCAGCCGCCCACGCCCGAGCAGATCGACCGCCTCACCCAGGAAGCGGAAAAAGAAATCGGCGAAGGCGGCCGCGTCGTCATCCGCCCGTCGGGCACCGAACCCATCGTGCGCGTCATGGTGCAACACGACGCCGTCCGCGCCGCACAGACACTCGCCAGACAATTGGCCGACAAGATCCGCGCACTGTAGATCGCCCAAACGGAAAGGTTAAGATCCATGATAGAACTCGGCGTAAACATCGACCATGTCGCCACCCTGCGTGAAGCCCGCAAGGGCGACGCCCCCGACCTGATCGCCGCGGCCAAGATGTGCGAGTTGGCCGGCGCCCACCAGATCACCATACACCTGCGCCAGGATCGCCGCCACATCCAGGACCGCGACGTCGAGGTGCTCCGCCAGGCCCTCCTCGTGCGCATGAATCTCGAAATGGGCGCAGCCGACGAGATCATCGCCATCGCCCACCGCATCAAACCCTACACGGTGTGTCTCGTGCCCGAAAACCGCCAAGAAGTCACCACCGAAGGCGGCCTCGACGTCGCCTCGCAGCAGGAACGCCTGACCGAAGTGGTCCAGGGATTCCACGAAAACGACATCCGGGTCAGCATGTTCATCGACCCCGACACCCCGCAGATCGAAGCCAGCGCCGCCGTCAACGCCGACTCCGTCGAACTACACACGGGCGCCTATGCCAACGCCAAGGGCGACGCACTCCTCGCCGAACTCCGCCGGCTCGAAGATGCCGCCGACTTCATCGCCCAGACCGGCATGGCCTTCCACGCCGGCCATGGCCTTACCGTCCGCAACCTCGCCCCCGTCGCCGCATTGCGCGACCTGCGCGAGGTCAACATCGGACACGACATCATCGCCCGCGCCATCTTCATCGGCCTCGAAGGCGCCGTCTGCGAAATTCTCGCCACCCTCCAGGCCTACGGGCTGTAGCCTGGATATCCAGCCGGATTTAGGAACCTAGCCAGAAGCGTTGATCTTGCGGTAGTACACTTCGCGTGATCCGGCGACGCCATCTTCCCACGTGGCGCCATACTCGCCACCCGTCCACACCATCGTT
>JAACEL010000641.1 GCA_011682535.1 Nitrospiraceae bacterium
GTGATCGGCGGCTTCGTGGGGGGCGACACGGTGTCGTGCATCGTGGCGACGGGGTTGGTGGAAGAAGAACGCCCCACCGCCTTGATCGACATTGGTACGAACGGCGAGATCGTCGTGGCGAACGGGAAGCATGTGTTCGCGACCTCGACGGCGGCGGGACCCGCCTTCGAGGGGGCACGCATTCGGCACGGGATGCGTGCGTCGGCCGGCGCCATCGAGAAGTTCATCGTCGAAGATGGCGAGGTACGCGTCAACGTGGTGGGCAATGTGCCTCCGGTCGGGCTGTGCGGTTCGGCCCTGATCGACGCGGCCGCGGAGTTGCTGCGCCACGGTGTGCTGATGAGTGAAGGACTTCTGCTGGCGCCGGACGATCTGCCGGTGACCGTGCCGGACGCGGTGCGTGAACGCGTGCTGCTCACGGACGATGGTGTGGCGTTCGTGCTGGCCTCGGCCGAAGAGAGCGGCATCGACGGCCCCGTGCTGCTCACCCAGAACGACTTGCGCGAACTGCAACTGGCCACCGCGGCAATCCGGGCCGGGGCCGCCATTCTCGTCAAACGCGCTGGACTGGAAATGACCGACCTCCATCAGGTACTCATCGCGGGTGGATTTGGAAACTTCATCCGCCGCAGCAACGCCCAGCGCATCGGCCTGCTGCCTACGGAAGTGGAACGCAGCCGGATACACTTCGTGGGCAATGCGTCGTTGAACGGATCGCGCCTCGCGGCAGTCTCCCAGCATGTGCGCAGCCACGCCGAAGCCGTTGCTCGAGGGATCGCCCACGTCGATCTTTCGATGGACCCGACGTTTCAGGAGGAATACATGCAGGCCATTTTCTTCCCGCAAGGAGACGAGAAGTAGCGGCCGGCACGCGACGGGATGGCCCCGTACTGAAAGCAGGAAGCGGATAGATAACATCGAGCGAAAGGAGAGTAGGATGCGGATGTCAGTAAGACAAGGAATAGCCCTGTGCATCGTGTGCGCGCTGCTAAGCGTAGGAGCGGCGTGGGCGGAAGTCAATCTACCGAACGTCTTCGGCGATCACATGGTGTTGCAGCAAGCCCAAGCCATACCGGTGTGGGGCACGGCCGACCCGGGCGAGAAAGTGACCGTGCGCCTGGGCAAGCGCAGAGCGAAGACCACCGCCGATGCCGATGGGCGCTGGATGGTCAAGCTGCGCAAGCTGAAAGCCGGCAAGACCCGGACACTGACGGTGTCGGGCGAGAATAACAAGGTCAAGTTCGACGACGTGCTGCTGGGCGAGGTGTGGGTGTGTTCGGGACAGTCAAACATGCAGTGGCCCGTGCGCGCCACCAACAACGCTGACGCCGAGATTGCGGCAGCCGATTATCCCAAGATACGCCTGTTCTCTGTGCCGAGGCGCACGGCTGCAGAACCCCAGGACGATTGCCAAGGGAAGTGGGTGCTCTGTTCGCCAGAGACGATCCCCGAATTCTCCGCGGTGGGCTACTACTTTGGCCGTTCCCTTCATCAGAAGCTCGATGTCCCCGTGGGGTTAATCAACACCTCGTGGGGCGGCACCCCGGCGGAGTCGTGGACCAGTCGGCCCACGCTGGCGGCAGACCCCGAGTTGAACGTCATTATCGAGCGTTGGGAGAAGATCATCGCTGAGTATCCCGAAGCCAAGAAGGCATATGACGCGAAAATGGTGGAGTGGAAGGTCAAAGCGGCACAAGCCAAGGCCGCCGGCAAGAAGGCGCCGCGCCAACCCAGAGCCCCCTTTGGGCCCGACCATCCGTGGCGTGCGTCCAGTCTTTACAACGGGATGATCGCGCCGCTCGTGCCCTACGGAATCCAGGGCGCCATCTGGTATCAGGGAGAGTCGAACGCGGACCGCGCGTTCCAGTACCGCAAGCTGTTCCGTTCGATGATCGTGGACTGGCGCCAGTCTTGGGACGAGGGCGACTTCCCATTCCTGTTCGTGCAACTGGCCAATTTCACGAAGGTGCTCCCCGATCCGGAGCCGTCAACCTGGGCCGAGTTGCGTGAGGCGCAGACGATGACGCTCTCACTGCCCAACACCGGCATGGCGGTCATCATCGACATCGGGGAAGCCGATAACATTCACCCACGTAACAAGCAGGACGTGGGCAAGCGCCTCGCTCTCAACGCGCTTGCGAACACCTACGGTAAGAAGGTGGCCTACTCGGGGCCGATGTACAAGAGCATGAAGGTGGAGGACGGCGCGATTCGTGTGGAGTTCGACCACACGGTCGGCGGACTGACCGCGAAGGGCGGCGAGGCACTGCGCGGGTTCGCCATCGCGGGTGCGGATCGGAAGTTCGTGTGGGCCGACGCTGCCATCGACGGCGACACGATCGTCGTGTCGTCGGACTCGGTTGCGGATCCCGTGGCGGTACGCTACGCGTGGGCCCACAATCCCGTGTGCAATCTCTACAACGGCGTGGGACTGCCCGCCTCGCCGTTCCGCACGGATGACTGGCCGGGGGTAACGGTGAACAACAAGTAGCTTCCCCGTATCACGACGAAGCCGGCGCAGCCTAATGGCCGCGCCGGCTTTTCTTTCATCCAA
>JAACEL010000642.1 GCA_011682535.1 Nitrospiraceae bacterium
TGGCGAGGCATGCCCTGGGCGATCACATGGCCATCCAGCATGCTCAACGCCGCGAAGAGCGTGGTGGTTCCGTGGCGTTTGTAATCGTGCGTCAGCGTCCCGCCGCGTCCCGGAAACATGGGCAGGCTTGGCTGTGTCCGATCCAAGGCTTGGATCTGACTTTTCTCGTCCACGCAAAGCACCAGCGCCCGGTCCGGCGGGTCCATGTACAGCCCAACCACGTCCACGAGCTTCTCGACAAACTGCGGGTCGTTGCTCAGCTTGAAGGTTCGCACCAAATGAGGCTTCAGATCATGCGCCGTCCAGATGCGGTGAACCGCCGTGCGGCTGATGCCCTGCGCCGCGGCCATCGAACGCACGCTCCAATGTGTCGCGTTTGGTGGTTTCGTCTCCAAGGTCGCCTTGATCACTTCCCGCACTTTCGCCGTCGAGAGCTTCGGTTTTCGGCCCGGCCGCGGCGCGTCTTTCTCAATGCCCGCCAAGCCCCGCGCCGCGAACCGATCCCGCCACAGTTGCACTGTGGGCCGAGACAGGGCGAGCTTCTCGGCAATCCCTATGTTCTGTGCACCATCGGCCGCCATCAAGACAATGGCGGCGCGTTCCACGAGTCGCTTGGGAACACTCCGGCCACGCGAGTACTTCGTCAGTTGCTCACGTTCCGCCGCGGTGATCTGAATGGGTGTTGCTGTTCTCATAATCGTAACTATACATGCGCCCATCCTATATGTCAAGGGATGTCAGAGACGAATGGCATTAAGTTAAGCCCTAACCTGTTGGCGTTCCAGTGCGTTGCGGAGAACGTTTCTGGGCTTTGTCATGAGTTTGTGGGACTTGGGTCGGCGTTTGACGACGCGGGGTTCGGAGCGGTCTGGGCGGAGTGGAACTGTGTTCAGCTTATCCAACGGCAGGTCGCCGCCGGCGCTCAGCCAACGCAGGGCGTCGATGAAGCTGATCCGGTCGGGGGCGACCCCTTGCAGGTGGGCCGACTCGAGCATGACGCCACGCACGAGGTTGTAGAGCAGGGCGAACATGTAGAGTTCCTTCAGGACGCCGTCGACCGTCTTGCAGTGGAGCACGTCCATGGCGAGGGTGGTCTTGAGGTGGCCGAGATTGGTTTCCACCTGCCAGCGGTCCTGGTAGAGTTCGGCCAACGCGTCGGCTGGATAGGCTTGAGGATCGAGCAGCGTGGTGACGAGTTGGACCTCTCGAACGCGGAAGCCGGGCCGGGTGATCCGATAGCGGAGTTCACGTACACGGATGGCCTCGGGCAGCGCGGCGTGCTGCTCGGCGCTCATCCATGTGGCCGGTCGCCTGGGCTTGAGCCACTCGACGATCTGATCGAGCCGGCCCAGCCGGGCGACCCACCGGGAGCGTGGCCGGCCCTTGACCGGCTTGCCATGGCGCGGGTCGTTGTGAGGGCGGCCGAGGCGAAAGTTGGTGATGACGAATTGTTGGATGCGCAGCACGCCATGCACTTGACGCTGCCATAGTAGGGCCAAATGCGCGAACGTGCCGAACGCCCGGTCGCCCACCAACACGTCGCCAGCGCGCAGGTGGGGATGCAGGTCGACGACGCGGGAGAGGTCGTGAGTGAACAACGGTCCAGCCAGGACGTCGACGATCAGGCCGGTGGCGGCGTCGAACAGGGCGAGCAGATGCGCCGTGGGGAACCCGCAGCCGAGGCGCTGTCCGGAGTGCTGGCCGAAGCGGGCCCGCAACTCGGGCGTGTCGGGCATGGAGAAGCTGGAGCCGTCGACATGGAAGACACGATGGCCGCGCCAGCGTCCGAAGTCGTCGGTGGCCCGTCGCCTGGCGTCGATCGTCTGGAAGAGCAACTCGCGAAAGATGGCCACGCCCAGCCGGGCCCGCGCCTGACAGTAGGCCGCGGCCGTGAAGCCCGACGTCGTCAAGAGTCGCAAGTGCGTACAGGCCGTGTTGCCCAGGGCGACCTGCTGCAGGAACAGGTGGATCGTCTCGACCGGCCCAAGGACGCGCCGGCGGAACGTGTGGCCTATGTTCCGGCAGATCTGAAGGATTGCATTCGGCGCAAGGCGTTCTCTATACTCGCGGCTCACACGCTTCAAGGCTCTGACGATCGCGACCATCCTTGGTCTCCTGTGCAAGTGTTCGAGTGGGTTTCCAAGAACATCTTGCCAGGAGATCAAGGCATGCGCAAGCAGTTTATAAGTCGTTTGCTACAAACAAGTTATGGCTAACTTAATGCCATTCATTCCCGACACCTTTTTCGGTCCCCTGCTTCGGCCCGATTGACCACAACGGCACAAAGGACACAACGAGCACAACGGCCGGAAGGGGCGAATCAGGCCGAGGGAGGCGGCTTCTCATGGCGCCTCAATCCCCGCGTCGTGTCCGCCGGTCATTCGTCGTAGTAGAAATCGAGCCAGATGGGGCTGGTCCAGGCCATGTGGCCGTCGGCCTGGGTGACGCGCACGTAGATGAAACGCGAGATGTTGTTGCCCGAGCCGATGGTCTTGACGCCGTCGGTGGGGACCCGCGCAATATTGATGATGGTGAGGAGATTCTGTTTGAACG
>JAACEL010000210.1 GCA_011682535.1 Nitrospiraceae bacterium
ACCTCGAAATAGCTGGCTATTCCTGCGGTTTTACTCAATCGTCGCGCTCAAATTCGACGCAAATCTGAGCGCGGAAACGGTGGAGTTATTCTTGTGCGAGCCCTAAGTTGCATCAACTATGAGGCAATACAGTGGTATGGCGCGCCCGAAGTGCCTGATTTCGCGTGGTTTGCGCTTAGCCGCACCGCCCCAAACGGGTGACTGCCCAGTCCGCTCCAAGAGGGAAGCTGAGCTTATCCCGCGCGCCACGGCGGGGTGGAATGGTAACCGGTTGACTTGTCTGGTCCGCATGCCTATAATACCGCCGTCAAGTTGAGTAGACGCCCGTGGATCGCGGTGCGCGATTCGGGACGACAAGGACTTTGGACGGTTTGAACATTCAGGCCACGCCAGTCAGGCGGTTTCTTCTATATGCGATGTGTTTGTCCTCCTATGAGTGGATGGAGGACCGGGCAGGGGGTGAAAATATCCAATCCCCCACGCTAGCGAGAACATATTGTAACGCCTAGACTTACGACTTCCTTGCCGCCTCCCGGTTCCGCGAGCACAGGCGTAGTGGACGGAATCCGTAGCAACGGGAACGGAGGTGCACTTCATGTCACCACTGCAATTGGCTATAGCCTTGGGGGGCGGTGGTATCCTTATAGGCGCTGTGATGGCGTTTGTGGTCGGGCGTTTGGCGGGTAACGGACTGGTTGGCAAGGCGCGGCGCGAGGCCGCTCAACTGATCTCCGACGCTGAACGCGAGGCGGCCCTTACTGTTAAGGATGCGAAAACCGGCCTGAAAGAACAACGGGTGGAACTGCGTGCGCAGGTGGAAGCCGAAGCACGCGAAATGCGCAAGGAACTCGTCGGCCTAGAGAAGCGGATCATCGCTAAGGAAGAGGCGGTCGACAAGCGAGTCGAGTCGTTGGAGAAAAAGAGCAGTGAACTGGCTGCCAAGGAACGGGACATAGCCGAGCGCGAGAAGGCGCATCTGGCGGAGATGGATCGCGTCAAGGAGTTGATCGCCGACCAGATGGTGAAGCTCGAGCAGATCTCGGGCATGACGGCAGACCAGGCGCGCAAGGCGATCTTCGAACAACTGGAGACGGAGGTGAAGCGGGACTCGGCGCTGCGGTTGAAGCGTATCGAGGACGAGATGGTGGAGAATTCGGAGAAGAAGGCGCACTGGGTCATCACGGAGGCGGTGCAGCGCTGCGCGGCCGACCACATCGCCGACACGACGGTGTCGGTCGTGGCATTGCCTAATGACGAGATGAAGGGACGCATCATCGGCCGCGAGGGCCGCAACATCCGCGCCCTGGAGAGTGCCACGGGCATCAACGTCATCATAGACGACACGCCCGAAGCCGTTATCCTGTCCGGCTTTGACCCGGTCCGCCGCGAGGTGGCCCGGGTGGCGCTGGAACGTCTAATCATGGACGGGCGCATTCACCCGGCCCGCATCGAGGAGGTCGTCGGCAAGGTCAACGACGAAATCCAGAAGAACATCAAAGAGATGGGCGAACAGGCCTGTCTGGAAGTCGACGTCCACGGCCTGCCGGGCGAGATCGTGCGGCTGTTGGGACGCCTGCACTATCGTACCTCATACGGCCAGAACGTGCTACAGCACTCCAAGGAGGTCTGCCACCTGGCGGGCGTCATGGCGGCGGAACTGGGCTTGAATGTGCCGTTGACCAAGCGCGCGGGCCTGATCCACGACATCGGCAAGGCCATCAACCACGAGGTCGAGGGGTCGCACGCGGTCATCGGCCATGACATCGCCAAACGCCACGGCGAGAACCCGTTGGTCGCCAACGCGATCGGCTCGCACCACGGCGAGATGAACCAGGAAGACGTGATCTCGGTACTGGTGCAAGCGGCCGACGCGCTGTCGGCGGCGCGGCCGGGCGCACGGCGTGAGACGGTGGAGTCGTACATCAAGCGTCTGGAGCAGTTGGAGGCGGTGGCCGACGGCTTCCCAGGCGTGGACAAGGCTTTTGCTATCCAGGCGGGGCGTGAAGTGCGCATCGTGGTGCAGCCCGACCGGCTGGACGACGCGCAGGCCGCGCAGTTGGCGCGTGACGTGGCGCGCAAGGTCGAGACCGAGATGGTGTATCCCGGCCAGATCAAGGTAACCGTCGTTCGCGAAACCCGTGCCGTGGAGACGGCGCGGTAGGCGCCCCGCGCGCCACGGCGGATAACCGGATGCGGGGTAGGTGCTTCGTGGTAGCATAGAGCGCGCAGGGCGTGTTAGGCTGAGGTCGAGGAACGTGCTGCACCGTTCGTAGACGCCAGGGAGTTCCCCGCATCCCGTGTGTCGACTCTGCGGCCCTTGTGCGACACAAAGTTGGCTGGCTGCGGCTTTGGACTGCGAGACGGGGGCGACTCAGCGGTAGAGAGAACCTAGACTGACCGATGAAGATCCTTTTTGTGGGTGATATAGTGGGCCGTCCCGGCCGTCGTATTCTGTCGGCCAACCTGCCGCACCTGCGCGAAGAGCACGCGTTGGACGCCGTGGTGGTGAACGCGGAGAACGCCGCGGGAGGCTTGGGCGTCACCCCCCACATCCTGGACGAGATGACCACGCTGGACATCGACGGCATCACCCTGGGCAATCACACGTGGCGCAAGCGCGAGCTGGCGGGCGAACTGGACCGATTCGACTCGGTAGCGCGCCCGGCCAACTACGTACCAGGGCTTCCGGGCCGGGGTTCGGTGATTGTGCGGCTGGCGGACGGACGGCGGTTTGGACTAATCTGTGTGGTGGGGCGAGTCTTCATGGAACCGTTCCGCTGTCCGTTTGCGGTGGCGCAGCAGGAAGTGGCACGGCTGCGCGAGGCAACTCCGGTGGTGCTGGTGGACATACATGCAGAGGCGACGTCTGAAAAGATGGCGATGGGCTGGCACCTGGACGGGCAGTGCGCGGCGGTACTGGGTACGCACACCCATGTGCAGACGGCTGACGAACGGTTGCTTCCGAAGGGCACGGCCTACATCACGGATGTGGGGATGACGGGTCCGTACGACTCGGTGATCGGCTTGGAACCAGAGCGGGCCGTCAAGAAGTTCCTGACGGGCATGCCGAACGAATACCGCTTAGCCAACGGCCCGGTGTGTCTGAACGCGGTGGTTGTCGACGTGGATGAGGAGACCGGTCTGGCCAACTCCATCAGGCGCGTGGCTCACGTTGCCGAGTAGGGGCCGGAGCTGGAATAACGGATAGGGTGGAACCAGAGATCCATGTACTTCAAACAACTTGACCTGGCGGGATTCAAGTCTTTCGCCGACCGCACCGTGGTGCGTCTGGAACCTGGGATGACGGGTATCGTCGGGCCCAATGGCTGCGGCAAGAGCAACATTCTCGACGCGTTGCGCTGGGCGTTGGGTGAACAGCGCGCCAAGACGTTGCGCGGCTCCCACATGCTCGACGTGATTTTCAACGGCAGCGAGAATCGTCAGCCGATGGGCATGTCGGAGGTGTCGGTTACGTTCGACAACAGCGACTCGCGCCTCCCGGTGGACTTCTCGGAGGTACAGGTGACGCGCCGGCTGTATCGTTCGGGCGAGTCGGAATATCTGCTGAACAGGACGCCGTGCCGTCTGCGCGATATCCAGGAACTGTTCATGGACACGGGTATCGGCACGAACGCGTACTCGCTGATCGGCCAGGGCCAGATCTCGATGGTGCTCAGTTCGAAGCCCGAAGACCGCCGGTTCCTGTTCGAGGAAGCGGCCGGGATCATCAAGTACAAGTCGCGCAAACGCGTGGCCATCCGCAAGCTGGACGGCGCCGAGCAGAACCTGCTGCGCCTGGGCGACATCATCGCCGAGGTGCAGCGCCAGATGCGTTCACTCAAGCGTCAGGTCAACGCGGCCATCCGCTATCGCGAGATGAAGGAGCAGTTGCAGGATCTCGAGATCCGGGCCATCTACACGAAGTACGCCGCGCTCCGGGCGGAGTTGGCCGGGCTGCGCAGCCAGTTCGCCAAGGCCCAAGACGCGTATGAGAAGGCCATGGCGGAGAACAGCCGGTTCGAGGCGCGCAACGAAGAACTGGCGCTGAACCGGATCGAAGTCGAGCGTATCCTGGAAGCACGCCGCGACGACGTCGCCGAGATCGACAGCGAGATGGAAAAGATCGAACGCCAGATCGCGCTGCTCCGCCAACAGATCCAGTTCCTGAAGGAACAGCAGGAGCAGGCACGCCAGGAGCATGAGGCCCACCTCCGGCGTGCTGAGGAGATCGAGGCCCAGATCGGCCGCACCGGTGAAGCGACGCAGGCAGTGCGCCAGGAAATCGAACAGGGCAACGCGGCCATCGAGGCCAAGCAGGCCGAGGTGAGCGAGGCGCAGGAACACGTCGCGGCGACGGAGGAACGGCTCGAAGCCATCCGCGCGCGTGTCGTGGCGTCGATGAACGACCGGGCACGCACGCAGACGGAGTTGGAGACGCTGGCCGCGACGATCCAGAACGCAGACGGACAGCTTGAGAGCATCTACGCGCGCCAGGAAACCCAGCATCAGCGCAATGAGGAACTTACCGGGGAGTTGGAGGCGGCCCGGGAGTCCGAGTCGGAACGCCTGACGGCTCTGGAGCAGATCGTCGAAGAGCGCAACCTGGCCGCGGCCTCGCACAAGGAGAAAACGGAACAACTGCGCACGCTGAGTGACGAATGGCAGAGCGTGCGCGAGCGTAAGAGCAGCCAGGAAGCGCGGCTGACTTCGTTGCGCGAGTTGCGCGACAGTTACGAAGGTTTCGCCACAGGGGTACGCGCGGTCATGGCGGCGAAGCGCGAGAACGTGCCGGAGGTCCGGGGCGTAATTGGCCCGATTGGCGACTTGTTATCGGCAGACAAAGCTCACGAGTGTGCCATCGAAGCCGCGTTGGGCGGCAGTGTCAACAACATCGTGGTAGAGCAAGCCGAATCGGCCAAGTCGGCCATCGCGCTGCTCAAGCGCCAGCGTGCCGGACGCGTCACCTTCCTGCCGCTGGACACGATCCGCGTCGGGCGACGTGACGAGACGCATGAGATCCGCGGCGAGCGCGGCGTCATTGGCCGGGCCATCGACTATGTCACTTACGATGCCCACATCGAGAAAGCCGTCGAGCACATTCTGTACAATACGGCGATTGTCGAGACGCTGGACGACGCCATCCGCATCGCGCGCACGGCGCGGCGGTTCCCCCGGATGGTGACGCTGGAAGGCGAGTACGTGGCGCCGTCGGGCGCCGTAACCGGCGGCCAGACGAAGTCGCGCGGACGGGGCCTGTTGGGACGCAGCGCGGAGATCGCAGAACTCGAGGAGCGCGTGGCGGAGGCCGAGGCGCTCATCAAGGATCTGGCGGGCCGCGGTGAAACGCTGACCAAGGAAATCGAGGAACTGGCACAGCGCGTGAACGATCTCGAAGGACGGGAGCGAACGTGCCGGGCCGAGTTGAACGAGTTGGGCGTGGCCATCGCGCGGTCGAGCACCGAACTGGACAACCTGACCCGCGCGCTGCAGCAGATGAAAGAGGAAGTCGAATCGATCGAGGCGAAACGCAAGAGCCTCGAAGAGCAACGCGCGCAGGCGCTGACGCGCGCGGACTCGATGGACAACGACGACGCGGAGTTGCAGCGCGAGCAGGCGGCGGCGCAGGACGCGGCCGCACAGGCGCGCCAGGCGCTGTCGGCGCGCGGCAGCGAATTGGCCGACCTGCGCGTGGCACGGGCAGAGTTGACGCAGCGCGTCGAAGAGAGCGAACGCAACCTGGTGCGTGAACAACGCGAACGCGAAGAAGCGCTACGCACGGCGGAGCAACGCACGCAGCAGGCCGCTCAGTTCAAGGAGAACGAGGGCGGACTGAACGAGGAGATCGCCGCCCATATCGAGCGCGCCAAGGCCCTGTCGGAAACGAAAGACGAAGCGCACGAGAAGGTGGTGGAGGCCCAGAACAGCCAACAGGAACTGAGCCGCGAAAGCGAGGGACTGACGAAGTCGCTACGTGAATCGAACGACCAGGCGCGCGCCGCGCAAGCCGAAGTTCACCAACTGGAAATCCGGCTGCGGCACGACGAGGACCAGGTCGAGTTTCTTGAAGAACGCGTGCAGACGGAATACCACGTGGCCCTGGGCTCGCTCGACGCCGAAAAGGTCGGCGAGGACGATCACGACGACGCCACGCGTGAGCGGATGGTGGCCGACCTGCGCACACGCCTCGAGCGGATGGGCACGGTGAACATGATGGCCATCGAGGAATACGAGGCGCTCGAACAACGCAACGACTTCCTCGTCGCTCAGGACGAGGACCTGCGCAAAGCACGCGAGACGTTGCTGGGCATCGTCGCCCGCATCGACGTGACGATCCGCGAGATGTTCATCGAGACCTTCGAGGCGGTGGCGGACAATTTCCGGGTGTTCTTCCGCCGCCTGTTCAGCGGCGGTCAGGCGCGCATTTACCTGCTGGACGAATCGGACCCGCTCGAGTCGGGCATCGAGATCGAAGCGCGGCCTCCCGGCAAGAAACCGCAGAGCATCAGCCTGCTGTCGGGCGGCGAGGCGGCCATGACGGCGATCGCGCTGTTGTTCGCCATTTTCAAGGCCAAGCCGAGTCCGTTCTGCGTGCTCGACGAGGTCGACGCGCCGTTAGACGACGCTAACATCGGCCGGTTCCTCGACTTGGTCGAGGAGTTCAAAAGCGAAAGCCAGTTCATCATCATCACGCACAACAAGCAGACGATGGCCAAGGCCAGCGTGCTGTACGGCGTCACGATGCAAGAGCCCGGCGTGTCGCAAATGGTATCGGTGCGGTTCGACGAGGCGCCGGAGCGGGATCAGGAACCCGCCGCCTAACGCAGCCACACGAGGATCACGTGGATTACCCCGCCAAAAGGCTTGAAACTTGCGCATAACTTGTCATTTCGACCGAAGAGAGAAATCTCTGTCGCAGACGTCAACCCTGAGTGAAAGACTTGAGCGAGGGCTGGTTCGAGATCTCTCCCTGCGGTCGAGATGACAGATAATTGATCGAGATGTGGGCAATCTACGTGTGGCCCACGCTCAGGTTATCAACGTGAAAATCCTTCACCTTTTCAGCAACTGCAAATGGACAGGGCCAGCCGAGCCTGCCTTGAATCTCTGTGTCGCGTTGCGCCGCATAGACGTGGCCGCCGATTTTGCCTGCGCGCCCGATGCGGGCCGCTCCATCAACATGATCGTCGAGACGGCCCGCGACCGAGGCGTGGAGCCGGTGCTGCGGTTTGGCCTCTCGAAGCACCGCCATCCCGTGAAGAACTGGCTCGACGGCCGTGCCTTGCGCACCTTCCTGCGCGAGCAAGCCTACGAACTGGTCCACTGCCACCTCGACAACGATCATCGCATTGCGCTGGGCCCCGCCGCGCGGCTGGGCATTCCCCTGGTGCGCTCAAGCTACGAGGGCGGGGGATTTCGCGGCAAGGGCGGGCATCGCAAGCTGCTGGCGGGTACGGCCCGCCTGATCGAACCGTCGCGGATGGCCGCCGAGCACGACATCGCGGCCTATGGCTACGCGCGCGAGCGCGTAACCGTCATCCCCGGCGCCGTAGACGTGGAACGGTTCGACCCATCGCGGGGGGTGCCGGACGGACGGCGCTGGCTGGGCATCCCGCACGACGCGTTTGTGGTGGGCATCGTGGCCCGCATGCAAACCCACCGCCACTACGGCGACTTCCTGGAGGCCATCCGGCTGCTGGCGGAAGAACGGGGCGATGTCCACGCGGTCATCGTGGGACGCGGCACCAAACAGGACGCAGTGGCCAAGGGGCCCGTGCGCGATATGGGGCTGGAGGGCCGCATCCATTTCTCAGGCCACATCCAAGGCGAGAACTACGTGGGCATGCTGAAGGCGTGCGACGTGAAAGTCTACCTGGTTCCGGGCAGCGACGGCACCTGCCGCGCGGTGCGCGAGGCGATGGCAATGGCGCGGCCAGTGGTGACGGCCGACCGGGGGATGCTGCGGGAGATCGTCGACGACGGCGTCAATGGATACGTGGTGGACGGCTCGTCCGCCAGCCTGCACGCCGCCTTACGCACGTTGGCGGCCGACCGCGCGCGCGCACGCGCGATGGGACGTGCAGCCCGGGAGAAGGCAGTCTCAAGGTATTCGCTGGAAGCCCAGGCGAAGGACGTGGCCGACGTTTACGAGTTGGTGCTCAAACAGTGAC
>JAACEL010000643.1 GCA_011682535.1 Nitrospiraceae bacterium
GACATAGTGCCGCTATGCCAGCGGCCTTGCTCCTTATCAGGCTCGTCCTCACTGACGGCATCTATACGACACCTCAAGCATGACGCGACACTAGGGCCGTTTCGTGTAGATAAAACATGCCGCGCGAGGCCTGTCCTTCATGTGAATCGGCAGTCCCGCGCCGAGAAGACGCCGGCCTGCCATCTCCAGCGCTTCGCCGGGGTCGAACACGTTTTCGACGGTGTAGACGGCGTCCGGATCGAGTCCTTGCAGCGGCAGCGTCATCGACGCGCAATCGCTTTCGGCACGGCGGAACGCCTGAACCATGCCCTGTCCAACCTCGGGCCGATCGAACTGCCAGGCGATCCACGCATCCTCGGCCAGTGAATATGGGGTCAGGGGATAGTAGTCGCCCATGAAATTGGGGGCAAAGGCCCTCCATTCGTCGATCATGCGGCGGAGGGCGTCGAAATCGATCTGCTCGTCGCGCATGTCCCACACGGCGATGAAGTGAGGACACAGGACGCTTCGAACGAGATAGGGGTCGGTTTTCGAGGTTCCCGTACCGTAGAACGGGAACCACGATGCCAGGGCGTAGGTGTGGCACTGGTTGCCGACGGGTTCCATGATGTAGTCGCTACGCAGGAGGGGTACGGCCCGGCGAAGGGTTTCGAGATCGTTCCGTCGTCCGCCGCTGGCGCATGAGTCGATGAGCATGTTGGGGTGCCGTCTGAGCAACTCGTCCCAATAGGCAAAATAGCCCTCGATGTGCCGGATCTCGGTCATGCCTTGGCGATTCTCCGTGTCGTTCGCCCGCCAGTACGGCAGAGGATCGAGATTGAAATCCTGCCGGTACAAGTCTATCCCTTCATCGACGAGGATCTGGTCGATGTGATTCGTCAGCCATTCCCGCGCCTCCGGGTCTCCCAGATTGAGCAGCTTCTGTTCGCCGTCCTTGCCCAACAGCCATTGGGGGCGCTGTTCGTAGAGCCAGGTGCCGGGCGTGACGCGTTCCGGCTCAAACCACAATAGACTGTCGACGCCTTTGCTGTGGGCGTGATCGGTGATGGCGCGCAGGCCGCCCGGGAAACGCTCCGTGTCGACTTCCCACGTGCCCGTGTTCGGCCAGCCCGACTTGTTCAAGTACCATCCGGCGTCCATCCACCAATAGTGCAGCTTGATGCCGCGTTCGAGGTACTTGTCGATGAAGAAGATCTGGTTATCGCGGTTGGCGTGGATCATCTCGCCGAACTGATGGGAACTGCATGCGGCCAGTTGGGGAACCGGCGGCAGCTTGCCGCCTGGACGGGGCATGTTGTGGGCGATCATCCAGGATCGCCAGACGTTCTGCGCGTGGGTGCGACCGCCTTTGTAGAATTGCAGCACGATGAGCGGGGTACGGATCTCCTCGCCGGGGTGAAGCGTCAGATGGGTCAACTCCTGTCCCGCTACCAGACGCAATCCGGCTTCGTCGCGGACGAAACGGGCCGCCCATTGCCCCGCCCAACTGACCACGAAGATGAGGCCCCGGTCCGGGCTGGCGATGTTGAAGTAGGGAAACGCCTCCTGGGTGGGGCGGCCCCCCGTGTTGGCGATCCGGGTGTCTGAGCCGGGGGGCATCGGGTCCGCGTGAGGCTCAAAGCTGTCCGCCGAGCACCGATCGCCGGTATGGCGATGCAGGACGACGTCGCCCTCGAACGCGAAGTGGGCGTCGATGGCCTGGATGTCCGACAAGATGGGTGTGTCTTCCAACCCGCCGTTCCGGAAATGGAGTGTCCATTCGACCGTGGGAAAATCCTGGTATTCGATGCCCACGCACCGGATTTCCAGGGCGGTATCGGGGTCGGTGAAACGCAGCGTGTGTTCGACTCGACTGTCGTCAAGTCGGCGTGTAGCACGCTCAAGCGCCCATTCGGACAGGAACTCGGTTGAGGGCCGGCCACCGTAAGTGAAGGAGAAGAATGGCGGAGGGCTTTGTGAATTGGCGAAGCAGCCAGCCACCCACTGGCGGGCGGCTTCGCACTCTTCGGCGAGCGGGGTTGCCGTGCAGACGAACGGACTGAGCAATGTGAGCAAGACTGTGGCCGTCATGGTTGGACCTCCCTGCGTTTGCGGGAGTAGACCACGGACGGTGGCCCAATCGCAACCTGGCCCAAGGACTCGCCAGCGGCTTCGGCCGGGACGTGCGGCTGTGCAGATTTGCTGGAGGCAAATGTGCTGAGGCACCGCTACGCGGTGCCCAAAAGCGGCGGGATACCCCAAATGGGTCACGGGGCGTGGAGTACACTGTGGGGGCAGGATCGGGCTAGATGCTTGGAAACACAAGCCTAGGGGTCCGGCCAGAAACCCCCATTAGGGCACGTTTCGGCGGGGGCGTCAAGGGCGAGGCGCCGCAACGAAGCCACCCCGGAGGTAGTTGAGAAGCGGCAACGCGGCCCATGGCGTTCCCGCCCAAACCCTTCGGGCGGCAGCATTTACGTCGCATAGCGTTGTCGCTCCTCATGACAATGCCCGCATTGCGGCTTCGTCGCTCCGTGCTCTGCTCGCAACTGCTGCCGCGTGCTCCATGCG
>JAACEL010000644.1 GCA_011682535.1 Nitrospiraceae bacterium
TGCCTCACCAGATACATTCCGGGAAAACTTGTTCAGCGACAATAAGAAATCCTGGTCAACGACAATTAAAACTCCCGTTCTTGGAGCTTTGGTATAGACCATCTAACCTTCTGTTGGAAGGAGGGTTAGATGGTCACAAACCAGCAAGTGAGGATACTGATGAAAGCTACCAAGACGGAGAAGACGTTGTCTTTGGCCGCCGCGAAGGCGGGCATGGACGAGAAGACGGCGCGGAAGTATCGGCGGTCGGGCCGGCTGCCGAGCGAGATGAAACAGCCCCATACGTGGCGGACGCGGCCGGACCCGTTCGAGGAGGTCTGGGAGGAGATGCGGGCGAAGCTCAAGGACAACCCGGGGTTCGAGGCGAAAACGTTGTTCGAGGATTTGCAGCGGCGTTTCCCAGGCCGGTTTTCAGACGGGCAGCTGCGCACACTGCAGCGGCGGGTGAAGCGGTGGCGGGCTCTCGAGGGTCCCCAACAGGAGGTGATGTTCGCGCAGGTACATGAACCGGGCGCGCTTTGCCAGTCGGATTTCACGCGGATGGGGTCACTTGGGATCACCATCGCGGGCCAGTCGTTTGACCACATGGTCTACCATTTTGTGCTGACGTACTCGAACTGGGAGACGGGCACGGTGTGTTTCTCGGAGAGTTTCGAGAGCCTCTCGGAGGGGCTCTCGAGCGCGTTGTTCGAACTGGGCGGTGTGCCGCGAACGCATCAGTCTGACCGGATGTCGGCGGCGGTCTCGAATCTGTCCGAGCGCAAGGATTTCACGGAACGCTACGAGGGGTTGTTGGGCCATTACGATATGGAAGGCCGCAAGAGCCAGGCGGGCAAGGCCCACGAAAACGGCGACATCGAACAGCGCCATCACCGGTTCAAGCGCGCGGTCGAACAGTCGCTGTTGCTGCGGAACAGCCGGGATTTCGCCTCGCGTGAGGACTATGAGGCCTTCCTGTGCGGGCTGTTCGACCAACTCAACGCGGGGCGCACCGAACGGCTGGCCCAGGAACTGGATGTGCTGCGTTCCTTGCCGGCCACGCGCTACGACCGCCCAAAGGAGGTGGATGTCACGGTGAATTCAGGCAGCGTCATCCGCGTGCAAAACAACGTGTATTCGGTCTCGAGCCGGCTCATCGGCGAGACGGTGCGCGTGCGGTTCCACGCCGAGACCCTCGAGGTCTTCTACGGACAGCGCCGTGTCGAGGTGCTGCCCCGGCTGCGCGGTCGAAAGAACCATCACATCAATTACCGCCACGTGATTGACTCGCTGGTGCGCAAACCCGGCGCCTTCGAGAACTACCGGTACCGCGAGGACCTGTTTCCCACCAGCCGGTTCCGCATGGCCTACGATGCGCTCAAACACACCATGCCCGCCCGGGCGCACAAGGAGTATCTTCAGATTCTGCGCCTGGCCGCCCACGAGACGGAAACCGGCGTGGATGATGCCCTGCGCGCCCTGGTCGACGCCGAACAGCCCATCACGACCAAGAGCGTCAAGGCGCTGGTGAAATCCGGCCAAACGCCGCCCCCGGTCACCGAAGTGCGGATCGACCCGGTGGACCTGGGCCTCTACGACGGCTTGCTCGACGGCCTCGAACTCGAGGAGGCCCTACCATGAGCAAACAACCAACGAACATCCGAACCCAACTCGTCGAATACCTCAAAGAGCTGCGCCTGCCCACCATGCGCAACTGCTACGAGGACGAAGCCCAACGCGCGCAACAAGAAACGCTCAGTTACGAGCAATACCTCTTCGAACTGGCCGGGCGCGAATGCGAGGCACGCCGTCAGCACCGCGTCGAGCGCTTCCTGCGCGAATCCCGGCTGCCCATCGACAAAAGCCTGGACGCCTTCGACATGAAGCGGCTGCCGCGAAAAGTCGCCCAGCAAGTCCGAACGCTGCTCGACGGCTCCTTCCTCGAGCGCCGCGAGAACGTCCTCGCCTTCGGCAAGCCCGGTTCGGGCAAAACCCATCTGCTGTGCGCCCTGGGCCAGGAGTTGATACGTGCCGGACAGCGCATCTACTTCACCCCCACGGCGCTGCTCGTCCAGGACCTGTTGCGCGCCAAACAGGAACTCAAGCTTGCAAGGCTCCTCAAGCGTTTGGCCAAATACGACGCGCTCATTCTCGACGACATCGGCTACGTCCAGCACAACCGCGACGAGATGGAAGTGCTGTTTACGCTCCTGGCCGAACGCTACGAACGCGGCAGCGTCATGCTCACCAGCAACCTGCCGTTCTCCAAATGGGAGCGTATCTTTAAAGACCCCATGACCACCGCGGCCGCCATCGACCGCCTGGTCCATCACAGCATCATCGTGGAACTCAACATCCAAAGCTACCGTGTCCAAGCGGCAAAGAATAAGGAGAAAAAGTCAGCATGAAGACCCCGAAACGCACTGTACTATGGGTGTGGTGGCCCCCATGGGGGCCACCCAGGAAGAAGACCCCGAATCCCGGACCCGGAGCCCCGATCCAGGTCTTACGCAACACCCTGAGCGAACGGGAGAAATAATTGTCGCCACCGGGAGGAATAATTGTCGCC
>JAACEL010000211.1 GCA_011682535.1 Nitrospiraceae bacterium
GAGAATCTGTTCTCTTCGACTCATGGCTTACCTCCGCGCGAGCTTACGCCCGCTACGCCGTTTCTCCATTGGGTACTCCTAGGCCAATTCGGTCAATTGACCTAGGGATTTGATGTAAGTCTTTCCGGTATCCATGTACAGCGACATCGTGCGTGCCTTCGTGCCGCCCGTATCTTCGGCGGCGATCAGGATGTTGTTCTTCCAAAGCACCTTGCGCAACACGATGTAGTTGCGTTCGCCAATCTTGAAGGTGCCCTGTTGGTCCAGTAAGCTGGCGCCTCCGGCCACCTTGGCCACCAGGCGCTTCATGAGGCCGCCCATGCTCAGCACTTCCTGGATGAGCGCGGGTACCCCGGTGTCGGTAAACATGAAGGGGTTCGCTTTGGCCTTGTCCGGGTCGATCTTGGACAGTGGCAGCATGCAGTGAATCATGCCGCCCGCCCGGGCGACGGGATCGTACAGGGTGAGGCCTACACACGAACCCAGTGAGTAGGTGATCAACACGTCTTCCGGACGGTTCGAAATCTGAATCTCCGAGATCCCAATGGTATAGTTCACCGTTCACATTCTCCATTCAGCGCGCGGTGGCGCTTGCGGTGACCAACATTCACGTACACAGACGCTTGAACAGACTGGAATGTGCTCATCATGCCGGTCAGGCTCTCGGCGTGGCCCACCATAAGGTAGCCACCGGGCTTCAGCAGTCGTCTGAACTCGGCCAAGAGTCTGGCTCGCACGACTTTGTCAAAATAGATCATAACGTTGCGGCAAAAGATGACGTCCAATGGGCCTTTCATGGGGAACGGCGTCTCGGATAAATTGAGCCGCCTGAACAGGAGTAACTGCCGCAGTGTGGGTTTGACCTCGCAGAGGCGCCTGCCCTCCTCGCACTTCATGGTGAAGTAGCGGTCGCGCAGGCTGGGGGCGACGGGGGCAACCTTCTCGTCGTCGTACACACCCACGAGGCACTTCTTGAGCACGCGCGTGGAGATGTCGGTGGCCAGAATGCGGGCGTTAACGTCTCCGGCGGCCAGGGCCTCGCGCACGGTGATGGCCAACGTATAGGGCTCTTCACCCGACGAGGCCGCCGCGCACCAGATCCGGAACCGCCGCTGCCCACCGTCGTACCACTTGCTGAGCAGGGAGCCCAGCACTTCGAAGTGCTGGGACTCGCGGTAGAAGCTGGTGACATTGGTGCTGATGGCGTCAATCATTTGCACTAGTTCTTCACCGGTGGCGTCGGCGCGCACATAGTTCAGGTACTCTTTATAGGTGTCGATATTGAGAGCCCGCATGCGCTTGGCCATGCGCGCGGAGACAAGCGATTCCTTACCTGCGCGCAACGAGATCCCGCTCTTCTGATAGATGAATTCGCGGAACTGTGAGAACGTGCGCGCGTCCATCGTTGTGCCTCCGAACACCGATCGCCAGCACCGCAATCCAGGGCGGGTCAGTCCACTACCCAATCGGACTCGCGAATGCTGTGTACTTTCAGTATGACCATTTGTCCCGTTGCCGTGTCAAACAGTATCTTGCGTCCCATGGTTCCGCCCACATCCTCGGAAGCCACGCGCACGCCTTTACGGGCCAACACTTCGCGAGCAACGGTCACGTTGGCGTCACCCACCGTAGAATCGCTCCCTTGAGGCCGGGCGCCACCGGCGATCTGGGCCACGAGGTCTTCACGCCGGCATCCGGCGTCTTCCATGATGCGTATGAGCGCCGCCGTGGCAACATTGCCGTACTTGGGGGTGGCTTGCTCCGGTTCACGTGTCCGGGGATGCAGGAAGTGATTCATGCCTCCGAACTGATTGGTCTGGTCCCACAAGCAAACGGCCACGCAGGTTCCTACGACGGTCCGCACAACGGCGGGCGTCCTGGTGAAGTAAATGTAGCCAGGCTGCAGAAAATACTCGGGGCGATTGGCAATATCCATACGGGCTCTGACGTCAGGTTGTCCTCAATCCCAGCAGTCAGGCCGAGGGAGACCTGGGTCATCCCCCTGCCTTGGCAAGAACATCTTGAATCTTCTCCACGATGGTAGCGGGCTCGAACGGCTTGATGATGTAGTTGTTGGCGCCAGCTTTGAGCGCGTCTATAACGCGGCTCTTCTCGGCTTCGGTGGTGACCATGATGATGGGCACCTTATGGCCGGCTGCACGGATGGCTTTGACGGCGTCGATGCCCAGCATGTTGGGCATGTTCCAGTCCATCAGAATCAGACCGTATTCGGTGCCTTCAACGGCCTTGACGGCCTCCACGCCATCGGCGGCCTGATCGACCTCCGTGATGTCTGCGCTGGCCAGCGAGCCGATGAGCACCCGCCGCATTACGGCCGAATCGTCAACGACAAGCGCTTTCATGGGTTACTCCTTTTCTTCTTCGTCGGATTCGAAGGTCACCCGCATGGTGAATCCGCCCAAGTTGCTGTTGAAGGGCACCTCAATCCAGATCGAGTGCGACGGATAGTTTACTGAGAAGCTGCTTCCCCGCACGACCGTGGGGAGACTGAGATCGATAGGTGGGCGGCCTTCAGCCCTGAACTTGGCCTTGGCGGCGCCCGCTACAATGTTGACAACCTCGGCGATCGCATCGGATACGGTGTCGTCCATGGTGCTCGAATCCGTTCCCAGCAGGGTGTTGACGATCGCGACGGCCGTTTCGGCGGGAAATGAAAGCGCCACCATCCCGCGGGCATAGCCGCTCAACCCGATCAGCCCCATGATGTCGTACAAGCCTTCGCTACCGCTCGCGTCGACGACACCCACTTCTCCCCGAGTGGCTTTCGAGGCCAGCATCGTGGAGAACAACTCGTACACGGCCTCGATAAACGGGTTAATGTATTCGACTCTCATGGAGGGTACCTTTCTCCCCTTGCGACGGTTCTCCCTTCACGCTTCACCGATCTCCATCCATCATCTCCAACTCGATCTTACCTTCCGAATAGACGGCGCGGAACGGGCCGACGAATTTCTGTTTCACGCGCAGGCGCTCGCCCTGGATGCAGAAAATGGTCTCTGGGTATACGATCTCGTGGATCTCGACCGAAAGCTCGCCCTGTTCCCGCGAGCGTTTCTTGATCTCCTCCATTTCCGACTGCAGCGCTTCGAGTTTCTCATTGTGCGCCTTGGCGTTCCGCGCCATGGTGCGGACCGCCTCCCGCTCGGCGGGGGCCAGGGACTTGGCCCGGCCCATAATGGGCCGGAGCCGTTTCTTGATTTGGGCGAGTTGTTCCTCGACGTCCTTGATCCGCCTTTCGCGCTCAGCCAACTCTGGAGCAAGGCGGTAGTCTTCGCCGACGGTGAGCACGGTGGGTACAGAGGCAGGGCTGCCGGTCTGGGCGGCCTTGATACCGCCCAATGCAACGATATCGCCGCCGACGATCCGGCCCGAGGGCACGAGAACGGCGCCGCAGGTCTTGAGTGTGGAATGGACGATCTCGCGTTCGACGCAAATGTCCATGACGGCTTCCACGTCGGCCTCGTGGATGAATTTGGCATGCACGCCCCCGCCCAGGCGAATGTGGTGGTCCTTGTCCGACGCAATGCCGCCTTGAACCGTCAAGGTGCCGCCTGCGTCGATGTTGGCGGCTTCGATCACTTCGTGCACTTCGATGTCTCCGCCGGTCTGCACGGTGGAGCCCTCTTCGATGTCTTTGTCGACCGTCAGAGCGCCGGGGTGATTGATGTCGCCCGACTCCAAGCCCACGTACCCCACACGAAACACTTCGTCCACGGACAGAACCTCGAGATCCCACCGAACGCGGCCATCGCAGGCGGCGTAGAAGGTGCCGTCTTGCTCTTGCATGGTGACATTTTCGCCGGCCCGGATCTTGGCGGGCCTGGGTTTGTCGACCCGGACACGGTTTCCGTAGACATCGACACCGTCCTCGCCCGCTTTATGCGGGATGACCGTGGCCAGCAACTGGCCTCGTTTGACCGAGCACTCGGCGGTGCGTTTCCGATAGTCGATGTTGCCGGTTTTCTCGTCAACCACAAAGCCCGTGTCGAAGAAGTGCCCGCCCCATTCGATGGTCCCGTCGACGGGAGGCACGGGGGGACGCCCCTGCAAAAGGACGGCGTTTTCGAGATCGGGGTTCTCGCCCAATTGGATGCGCAGCCAGTCGAGAAGTGGCGCAACGCCGAGGGCCTCGCCCAAGCGCAACCGGGTAAGCTCGCCTTGTATCTGCTCGGCGTGCAGTCCCATGGCGTCTTCGCGGACATGGCCGCTCACCACAACGGACAGTTTATCCCTTGCCAGTTGAACGATCAGTTCCGCATGAATGCGATCCGTCATCTGTAAAACATTACCCCACATTGGCTTACGCGCCTGTTAACACCCGATGGCGCCGATGTCGAACCTTCTCGCTCACGCGCAGTACGATCTGGAACATTCCCGAAGGCACGACCTATTCGCCAGCGGACGCGCCGGACACCTCGGCGACCTCGCCGGTACTCAGTACGCGATCGGCATCGAGCAGCATCACGACTTTGTTGGCCACTTTGCCCATTCCAAGAATGAAATCGGAATCAGTGCCCGCTCCCATGGCCGGAGGCGGCTCGATCTGACTGGCATCGACGTCAAGCACCTCGGATACTTCATCAACGATGATGCCCATGGTTACGGTCTGCTCTTCACAGGCAACCTGGACAACGATGATGCAGGTGCGTTCCGTGTCTTCCTTGGTCTCCATCTGGAACTTCAGACGCAAGTCTATCACGGGAATCACCTTACCACGAAGATTGATCACACCGCGAACGAACTCGGGCGTCTTGGGCACGGCGGTCACGTTCATCATGCCAATAATCTCTTGGACCTTGAGAATCTCCAGCCCATAGACCTCATCTCCGAGTTTGAATGTGAGGTACTTGCCTGCCAGTTTCTGAGCCGAACCACTTGCCGCCCCACCGTCTGTTTGCGCTGGGCCCTGTGTCATCTTAAGATCTCCCCTTCTTTGGAAGGCACGCAGATGTGCATGCCGTACTTCCACACTCTTGTTAAGTCCGCCAGTTCAAGCGTCCACACTGGCGGCGAGCTTCACAAGCCCGCCGACGTCGAGAATCAGGCCGACGTTGCCGTCCGGCATGATGGCGCCGCCCGCGATGCCTGCGATGCCCTGCATCGTTTCGCCGAGGGACTTGATTACGATCTGCTGCTGGCCGAGGATTTGGTCCACTAGTATGCCGATCTGGCGGCCCTCGTCTTCGATGATAACGACGATGCCTTCGTCCGCCTCTTTGGCGACACCCCGGATCGTGAAGAGATCGGCCAAGCGGAACAGTGGCAGTAGACGCTCCTGCAAGCTTAGCATGGCGCCGCGATTGACCACCGTCGAGATGTCTTTGGAATCGGGGCGAATCGACATGATGATGGACAGCGTGGGGATGATGTAGCGATCTTCGCCCACGCGCACCACCATCCCGTCGATGATGGACAAGGTGAGAGGAAGCCGAATGCTGAAAACCGACCCCTTGCCTTTGTGCGACTTAATCTCGACCTGCCCGCGCAGGCCCTCGATGTTGCGCCGGACAACGTCCATCCCGACGCCGCGTCCGGAGACATCGGTAACCTTCTTGGCGGTGGAGAAACCGGGTTCGAAAATCAGGGCCCACACGTCGCGGTCGGCCAGGGCGTCGTCATCGCCGATGATGCCGCGTTCGCGAGCCTTGGCAAGAATGGCCTCGCGGTCGAGCCCGCGGCCATCGTCCTCGATCTCGACATGAATGCTGCCACCCTTGTGGAACGCACGCAACTCGACGCGCCCAACGGGGGGCTTACCCGCGGCGACCCGTTCTTCCTCGGTGGGTTCGAGGCCGTGATCCACGGAGTTGCGGACCATGTGGACCAGCGGGTCGCCGATTTTGTCGACGACGGACTTGTCGAGTTCGGTCTCCTCGCCCACGGAAACGAAGCCGACGCGCTTGCCGGACTTCTTGCCCAGGTCTCGCACAAGCCGGGCCATCTTCTGAAATGTCGAGCGGATGGGCACCATGCGCAATCCCATGCCCATCTCCTGCAGTTCGCGCGTGATCTTGTCCAACTGGTTGATGCGGCGGGCCAACTCAGTGGAAACGTTATCTTCCAGTTCAGGCGACTGGACCACCATGGATTCGGCAATCACCATCTCGCCGATGGTATCGATGAGCATGTCGAGCCGGTTGGCGTCCACCTTCACCGGTTCGCGCACCTGTACGATCGGGCGACGCTGTGCCTTCTGCTGGCTCCGGACGGCCTGAGCCACGTCTTTGGCGCTGACTTCGCCTGAACGCGCGAGCACCTCGCCAACCTTGGGGCCCTGCTTACTGGCCTCCTGTTGCTTGAGCGCGTCGGCCACCTCTTGCGCGCTGGTGGCGCCCATCTCGACAAGGATTTCGCCCGTCTTACCGGCCTCGGGTTCCTGACGTTGTACATCAAGGGCCGCATCTACCTGCCTGGGCGAGGCGGTTTTGTCACGCACGAGGATCTCGCCGACCCGATCTTTTGTGGAAAGTTCGGCCTGAGTACCCAACGCCTCCTCCAGAGCCACCGGCTCAACGTTTCCGGTGGCGACGAGAATCTCGCCCACACGCTGTCCGGGCTGGGCCGGAGGCAGTTCGAAGGGCTCTTGCCTGACGTCCATTTGGCCCGAAGCCACCGCCTTGATACGCGACACCAAATCAGGCAGCGCCGGTTCGAACGGTAGCGGGTCTCCGGTGGTAAGCGCCGTGTTGACGCGGCCCATAAGTTGCTTGAGCATGTCGACCGCGTCGAAGGTAATATCCATCGCCGCGTCGGCCAAGTCGATTTCGTTCTTGCGCACCTTGTCGAGCAGATTCTCGGCTTCGTGCGCCAGCGACTGAACCTCTTCGAGCGCCATGAATCCAGCCACGCCTTTGATGGTGTGGAAACCGCGGAACACGGCGTTGATGGCATCCTCGTTCTTGGGATCGGTCTCGAGCGTGAGGAGATGGATATCGGCGGCATCGAGATGCTCGCCGGCTTCGGACACGAATTCCTGAAGCAACTCAGGATCCCCCTCGAGCGGCCGGGGCTCGGGCACGGACGGGGCGCCCGCCGCCTCTGCCGCCTGGGACGCGGCCTCGGCGGCCTCTCCGCACAACTGAGCCAACATGGCGTCGGCAGATCCGGGCGACGGCCCCCCGCCGACATACGCATCGAAGGTTTTGTTCAGCCAATCTTTAAGAGCGAGCAGAGCGTCGGTCAACTCACTGGCCGGCTTCTCGCCCAGCATGTCCTCGGAGGCATGGCACAACCGCTCGACATCGGACAGACCCAGCATGCCTGCCTCACCTTTGAGGGTGTGGACGAGCCGCTTGAGTGCGGACAGGGCGGCCTCGTCCTCGGCGCGCTCAATGGCCAACACGAATCCCTCGAACTGTTCGAGGACACCGCTCTGACGCGCCAGGAACTCCGAGAAAATGGCCTCGTCAACGTGCGGTGGGAGTTGGATAGTGAACGCGCTAGGCGCCTCCGCGCCGATCTTTAGCTCAGGCGGCCATTCGGCGCTCTTGGCGTCCTGTTCGCCTGTCATGATCCGCTGGAGCACACCGATGGCCGTTCCAATGGCGGCAAATACCGCCACAGGGTCGTCCGCTTCGTCAAGGATAATCTGCTCGACAAGATTGGCCCCGGCGTCGCACGCTTCGGCCACCTCCGCACGGCCTTCCTCGGTGGCCCAGCGGCCCACGTCTTCAAAACCGCCATGAACCTCAGCCAGCGCGGGCATGTCGGTCACGTCGGTCATCACCAATAGTTCCGCCAGTTGTTCAAGTCTTGCCGCGCTGTCTTCAGCCGACATGGCCCTCCTTCCGCGTGCGGTCTACGCTCAGGTGGTCAAGCATACGCCAACGCGTCTCCTATCAGAGGCGAACGCCCGCAATCTCGACAGATCTCCTGACAAGGAGTGGAACAATGTACCACTACGCAGCCAAGTCTACCACGAGTTTCGAATTATATCAATTCCGAATTATCCAGAAATTTGGGGACCATATCTGCGGACCATGCGTGTTATTCGGCACATGCTTTGGGGCCCAAGCGTTCCATGATGATACCTGGATTACCCCGCCAAAAGTCAGGGCGGTTTCCGGATGTGGACTGCGGTAGCTTGCTACCGCTTTTCCGGAGGGGAGCTTGCTCCCCGGCGCAA
>JAACEL010000212.1 GCA_011682535.1 Nitrospiraceae bacterium
CAGCAGGACGCGCCCAAGAAAGAAGGCGAAGGAACACCACAAAGGAAGATCATCATGAAAACTCCGTGGACCATCGGGGTACAAAGTTACTCATTCCGAAACTTTGACTTGCAGGGAGCCATTGAATGTCTTCGGAAAACGGGCCTCGAACACATGGAATTCTGCGGTGTCCATGTACCGGAGGATACTTCCGCCCCGGAGTTTGGCTCGGCCATGGAACTCATCGCGTCATCCGGGGTCAAGATGCAAAGCTACGGGGTGGTGGGATTCTGGGAGGACTTCGACCGGAACCGCTCGCTGTTTGCGCTAGCCAAGACGATGGAGGTTCCTATCCTGACGGCGGACCCCAAACCACTGCCAGAAGTGATCGACAATATCGACTCGCTCATAGCGGAATACGGCGTGGCCATCGCGATCCACAACCACGGGAAGCCATCGCCTTACTGTCTCGTAGCAGATACGCTGAAGGTCCTGGAGGGGCGCCATCCTCTCTTTGGGGCGTGCCTGGATACGGGCTATGTCATCACGGAAGGCGAGGAACCCCACGAAGCCATACGCGCGCTGGGTCCGCGCCTCCATAGCATGCATCTTAAGGACTATGAGCGGACCACGGGGAAAGAGACTATCGTGGGCGAGGGCAGCATGGACCTTGTGGCTGTTGTTCGTGCCCTGAAAGATGTGCAGTTCGACGGGCCCATCATCATTGAGTATGAAGAAGAGCCTGAAAATCCCGTTCCCGGGGTGTGCAAGGGCTACGAGAATCTCCTGCACGCCATCGAGGCGGTGCAGGCGTAGTAGCGCAATAAGGAGAACACCGAGATGAGCAGCAGGAAATCGATTTCGCGACGAATGTTCCTTGGAGCGGCAGGGGGGGCGTTGGCCGGTGGTTGCGCGGCGGGCCCGCAGATCGTCAAACCGCAGGTTGTGGGTGCTGGCCGGAAGAAGGCGCCGAGCGAAACACTCAACATAGCCTCCATAGGCGCTGGCGGGCGGGCGGCGGCGGACATCGTGGCCGTGATGGACGACAGCAACCTCGTCGCGTTTAGCGACGTGGACGAGGACCGGTGCGCCGCCATGTGCCGTTACATGCCAGACGTCCCATTGTACCCGGACTTCCGCGTCATGCTAGAGAAAGAGAAGAGCATTGACGCCGTGATTGTGGCCACGCCCGACCATGTGCACGCCATTGCAGCCATGACGGCCATGGAATTGGGCAAGCACGTGTACTGTGAGAAGCCACTGACTCAGACGGTTTATCAGGCGCGCCGCCTGACGGAAGCGGCGAGGAAATACCAAGTTGCGACGCAGATGGGTAACCAGGGACACGCCGGAGAAGGCATCCGGCGGGTGTGTGAGTGGATTTGGGCGGACCTCATCGGCCCCGTGCATGAAGTGCATGTGTGGACGGACCGGCCCATTTGGCCGCAGGGGATTGATCGGCCCTCCGAAACGCCCCCCGTGCGCGACACGCTCAGCTGGGATCTGTGGCTCGGGCCTGCGCCGGAGCGTCCTTACCACCCCAACTACTTGCCGTTCAACTGGCGCGCTTGGCGGGACTTCGGAACGGGCGCTCTGGGCGACATGGCGTGCCACCTCATGGATCCCGTGTTCATGGCGCTACAGCTTGGAGCGCCGGAGACCGTCGAGGCCGAATCCTCGAGCATGAATGGCGAAACCTTTCCGGAGTGGTCCATTGTCACGTTCCAATTTCCGGCGCGGCGCGACATGCCTCCCGTGAAGGTTTTCTGGTATGACGGCGGCAAGAAACCATCCGTGCCCGAGGCTATCCGGGGAGCGAAACTGGGCGACCTGGAAGAAGAGGGGGCCAACGGAAGCCTCTTCATCGGCGAGAAAGGCTATCTGACAGCCGGTACCTACGGGGCATCCCCGCGGCTTCTTCCTGCGGAGAAAATGGAGGAGTTGGAGCCCAACATGTGGCAGTACGAGTTTCTTCCTCGCTCGCCGGGTCATCATGCCGAGTGGATCGCCGCATGCAAAGGCGGCAAGCCGGCGGGTTCGAATTTCGACTACGCCGGGCCGATGACAGAAGCGGTGCTGCTGGGCAACGTGGCTTTGTGTACCGGGGAAAAGATCGAGTGGAACGCGAAGAAAGTGCGCGTAACCAACATCGATGAGGCAAACGCACTCATCAACCCGCCTGCGAGGAAGGGCTGGGCCATTTGAGCTTGGCTTGCGCACCGGTATACAAGTGAAAGGATGGATAGCAAACGCATGCGCAAGCACCTTGTGGGGTACGCTTTCATTTCGCCCTGGATCGTCGGATTCACCGTCTTTACCGTCTTCCCGTTCCTCGCGAGCATCTACCTCTCCTTCACGCACTACAACATCCTTTCAGCGCCGCAGTGGACGGGCCTGTCTAATTACGAACGCCTATTCTACGAGGATCCACTGTTCTGGAAATCCCTGTGGGTAACGCTGAAATACACGGTTGTTGCGGTCCCGCTTATGGTCGGGGTGGGCGTAGCCCTGGCCATGTTGCTTAATGCCGAGATCGCGGGCATGAGTGTCTACCGGACGGTATTCTACATTCCCTCCATCGTCCCGCTCGTGGCCACCTCCGTGGTGTTCGTGTGGATACTGAACCCGCAAATTGGCCTGGTGAACACGTTGCTGGGCACGGTGGGGATTGTGGGACCCGCATGGCTCCAAGATCCGAGGTGGGCTTTCTGGGCGCTCGTTCTGATGTCTCTGTGGACCGCGGGGGGCAGCATGATTATCTACCTGGCGGGCCTGAAGAATGTCCCCCGATCGCTCTACGAGGCAGCGCTGATCGATGGCGCAAACGCTTTCCAGCGTGCCCGCCACATCACACTGCCCATGCTGAGTCCGGTCATCTTCTTCACGCTGGTCATGGGGGTCATCGGTTCGTTTCAGTATTTCACGCAAGCGTTCATCATGACAAAGGGCGGCCCCGAGAACAGCACCCATTTCTACGCGCTGTATCTTTTCAACCGCGCTTGGCGCTACCTCGACATGGGCTATGCGAGTGCCATGGCCTGGGTTTTGTTTGTCATGATTATGGCGCTGACGTTGATTATTTTCGGAACGCACGGGCGGTGGGTGCACTATGGAGACTGAACCACGCAGCCGCATCGAATGCGGGAGAAGATGGGCCGGCCGTCTTGGCGTGGCCACAGTCGTGATGGCCGGTCTTTTCCTGCTGGCCTTCCCCAGCCGCGAGATACGGAAGCACCCCGAACGGAAGCCCGTTCGTCTCTGGCACATGTGGACGGCCAAATGGAAAGAAGACGTTGATCGGATCGTGGCTGAATTTAACGCGTCTCAGAATACCTACGAAGTCATTGCCCTGTCGGTACCCGAATCCGCGGCGGACGCAAAATTCTTGCTCGCGGTCGCGGGGGGCGATCCGCCAGATCTGATGGCGCAGTGGAATCAGGTCATTCCGGAATGGGCTGAAAATGGGGTCATTATGCCCCTGGACAGATTGATGACTCTAGAGGAGCGACGAGCGTTCGACAGAGACGTCTATCCAGTGGCGCGCAGAATGGGAGCCTATCGCGGCAAACTCTATGCGATTCCGGTTGGGCTGGATGTTTACGCCTGCTATTGCCGGCTTGACCATCTGCGCGAGGCCGGACTCGACCCAGACGAGTTCCCTCAGACGCTTGAAGGGCTGATGGACTGGGGCGAACGCCTGAATCGTTTCGACGACAGCGGCCGCCTTACACGTCTGGGCTTTCTGCCGTTCATTTCGCAACTGACCTTTCCGATGTTTGCTCCGGCCTTCGGCGGCGGCTTCTTCGACTGGGAGCGAGGGAAACTGACGATCGACACGCCTGAGAATCTGCGCGCCCTGCGGTTTCTCTACGAAGCGCGCGAAAAGCTGGGGCTGCGGAATGTTATCCGGTTTTACAGTGGTCTGGCGGACGGTGTCGGTAGTGCGGCGTGGCCCTTCATGAGCGGGCAGTTTTCCATATGTGTGGACGGTCAATGGCGGGTGGGTCAGTTGGCGAAATACGGCGGCGGCATTGAGTACATGACGGCGCCCATCCCTCCGCCCGAGGGGGGGCGGCGGCACGCTGGCTGGGTCGGCGGGAACTTCCTGGTCATCCCCACGGGTGCACGGCACACCGAAGGCGCCTGGGCTTTCATGAAATTCTGGTCTGGACTGGAAAATCCGGAAAGGGCCGCCCGGTTCTACACCTGGGGCGGTTGGCTGCCGCTGTCGCGCGCCGTGGCCGACGCCCCTGCGTATCAGCAGTACTTGCGTGAACGGCCACAGTTCAGGACCTTCCTCGATCTCCTGCCGAGCGAGAATCTGACGCCAACCCCCCCCGTCCCGTATCAGACTTTCTTGTGGGACCGTGTCCGTGAGGCCTACGAAAGCGTTTCCCTGGGGCATCTGAAACCCCAGGAGGCAATCGCGCGGCTCAAGCGCGACGTGTCGCGAGAGGCGGGCGCGCGAGAGCAATGGACGCACCATGGCCAGTAGCGCTCTTCGCCCGACACGCATGCAACGTCTCCTGCTTCATGCTGCCCTGCTCGTGCTCGGCCTCCCCTTCGTGCTGCCACTGCTGTGGATGGTCTCCACGTCGCTCAAGACAAACGCCCAGGTCTTCAGCACGGGAGGAATCGAGGAAGGCCTTTCGTTGGCCGCGCTCATACCCCACCCCGTGCGATGGCAGAACTATGCCGACGCCTGGCACAGCGTGCCCTTCGCCACCTATCTCAAGAACTCCTTGTTGCTCTGCGCCGCGAATGTAACCGGGGCTATCTTCTCAAGCGCCTTGGTGGCCTATGGATTCGCACGCTTGCGCTTCTGGGGACGCGATGCCCTGTTCATTCTCGTTATCAGCACCCTGGCCCTGCCAGCACAGGTGACCATGATACCTGTTTTCGCGCTCTTCCGCTTTCTGGGTTGGTACGGCACCTTCCGGCCTCTTATCGTGCCGCTATGCCTGGGGAATGCGTTCTTCATTTTCCTGCTCAGACAGTTCTTCCGAACCATTCCTGAGGAACTGTCCGAAGCGGGGCGCATCGACGGTGCTTCTGAATGGCGCATTTTCTGGCAACTCGTGTTGCCCCTGGCCAAACCCGCGCTGGCTACGTGCGCGCTCTTCCAGTTCATCTACACCTGGAACGACTTCTTCGGCCCCTTGCTCTACCTCAACGACCCGTCGCTCTACACGCTGGCTTACGGCCTCGAGCAGTTCCTGTCGAGCTACGGCGGGGAGTGGGCGCAGCTCATGGCGGGCGCCTGTATCTTCACCGCGCCGGTCATCGTGCTGTTCTTCCTTGCGCAACGCACGTTCATTCAGGGCATTGCCACGACGGGGGGCAAGATGTAGCCGTTTTTCGACCCCATTCGCGGCACGGGAGATTGGCGGCGTTGCTTTTTCAGAACGAATGTTCCAATAAGAGGAGAACCTGTCATGGGGAAACAAATTCATAGCATCGTTCAAGCAGCCTCGCTACGCCCTGCTGCTCGACCGGCCGTGTGGCTGGTGCTGGCATTGCTGTGTGCCGGCACGGCCGTGGGGAGTACCGACTATGCCGCCCTGGCGCAGCAAGTGGAGATCCGTCGTGACGAGTACGGTGTGCCCCACATCACCGGCCCCACTGAAGAGGCGGTTGCCTTCGCTCAGGGCTACGCTCAGGCGGAAGACTACCCGGAGTCCATGCCGCGCGTTTTCCTGATGGCTCGTGGTGAAGCGGCCAAGTATTTCGGGGTAGACTATGCCGAGGGCGACATGAAGATGAAGATCATACGCCTGTACGAAGACTCCGTGGAACGATTCCCCGAGTTACCGCCCAATGTGCAGGGCATGCTAAACGGCTTCGCCGCAGGCTACAACTTGTGGCTCGAGGCCTACGGTGACCGGCAGCCTTGGATGCTTCCGGCGGATGGGCCCACCATTCTAGCCACGGCCCGAAAACTCATTGCCATCGATTTTGGGCTCCCGCTGGACCAGTACGATCAGATCCCCGAAATAGTGAAGGCGCGCACCGCATGTCTTGACAACGGGCAGCAGGAGACGCTCACACCTGGCGCGTCATCGTTCGCCGCGACCGCGCGAGGCTCAAACGGCTGGGCCATTGGGAAAACCCGTAGCGCATCCGGCCGCGGTATCTTGCTCGCGAACCCACACGTGTCCTGGGAATTTCCCTCCCTCTTCCACGAGGCACACTTGACCGTGCCGGGCGTGATGAACGTGATGGGGGCCACGTTCGTCGGAATTCCCGGCATAGGCGTTGGATTCAATGAGAACCTGGGGTGGACGCACACGAACTCTGAGTTGGACTTGGCCGATATCCTTGAATTGGAGACCGACCCTGCCAATCCTGACTGCTATCTCTACGATGGCGTGTCCATGCCGCTCGAAAAGCGATCGCTTGTCGTTGAAGTGCATACGGATGGGGGGCTCCGACAAGAGCAGCACACCGCGTACTATACCCATTTCGGCCCCGTCATTCGGGAGTATCAGGGCAAGCGTTACGCGCTGAAGGCACAGAATCTTGACGACATCGTCATGGTTGAGCAGTGGAATCGCATGGCCAAAGCACGCAATCTCAATGAGTTCAAAGACGCGTTGCGGGTGCAAGGGCTCACACTATTCAACGTGCTCTACGCCGACCGCGAGGGAAACTGCTACTACACGCTGAGCGTGCGCATGCCCGTAAGGGAGAAAGGGTACTCGTGGGGCGGGATCGTGCCGGGCAACACGTGGCGCACGGACTGGCGTCGTTTGTACTCCCCTGCTGAGATGCCCCAAGCGCTCAATCCAGAGAGTGGATTCGTACAGAACTGCAACGAGTCGCCATACTTCGCCACTGGAAACCGGAGTGATATGCCGCGCATGCCGCATATCTTCGATTCCGACATCGGGCCGCGCACACAGAGATCGTACGCCATGCTCAGTGGGGACAAGTCCATCACGCTGGAGGAGGTTAAGGCGTATAAGTTCGACACAACCTGCGCCGAGGCCACCGCCTTGCGGCCCGACCTGCTCCGTCTCTTGCGCAATCAGGGCGTGGCGACGAACAAGCAAGCGCTCGACGTGCTGGAACACTGGGACGGCACGCTGGACGCACAAGCGCTCGGCGCTGTGCTATTTATGGCGTGGTACGATCTTTACCGCGAAGATGCCAACCCTCTTTTCCGTCAGGGCTGGCAGGACACCAACCCATATATTATTGGCGAAGGAATTGGGGATGAAACGGCGGCCCTGGGAGCAATGGACAGAGCCGTCAAGACGCTTATCGAGCGGTATGGACGGCTCGATGTTCCCTGGGGCGAAGTACACCGTCTACGGCGCGGAAAACTCGACCTGCCCCTCTCGGGGGGACCAGAGACATTCCGCTGCATCGATTACGCGCCGCTTCCGGAGGAAACGGCGCGGATTCCTGGACAGAAAGCAGCCAACATGGGTGACTGCTATGTGTTGGCCGTCGAGTTCAACGATTCTCCTAAGGCCTTTAGCATCATGGCCTACGGACAGACGGAGCGAAAGGACTCGCCCCACCACGTCGACCAGACGAAATTGTTTGCACGGAACGAGTTCAAGAGAGCCTACTTCACCGAAGAAGACGTACGTGCTCACACGCAACTGTTGTACCACCCGGGGGAGCGCCACGAATAAGAAAACCGGTTCATCCGGAAAGAGCGTACTTCAGTTTTTTTGGAGGCTTGCTGCCGAATCACTTCTTGACGGGATAACAGGATAAACGGGATTGAGTTGTGAACAGCGATTGTGTGGAAATCCGGTTCATCAGACAGGACATCATGTCACCTGTCATATCGAGCGCCCACCTGTTCTCGACCGCCCACTTGTCATCTCGACCGCGGGAGAGATCTCGCCCCACCCCTCGCCAAGTCTTTCCACGGGGTCAGTACGTAGACGAAGTACCGGTATTTTCCGTGGCAAGAGATTTCTCGCTGCGCTCGAAATGACACGTCATGCCCAAATTTTACGTCCAACCCAGGCCCTTTCGCGAGAATGACGGCATAGAAAGCGGGAAAAGCAAGACACTGGCGCCTGACTCGAATGATCTACCCGATTGGGCCTTGGCTTTACAGGATGCAAACCATCCAGTTCATCCTGTTATCCTGTCAAAAAGGCGGTATCAGAACGAAGTACGCAAAAAC